>CAYOEI010000314.1:0-6579 GCA_964402825.1 uncultured Hyphomicrobiaceae bacterium | reverse complement strand
ATGCATCGGTTCCCTTTAGCTACAGCCGTACTTGGCTTGATTGGAAGCACACTTGAGCTCACCACTGGTTCTGAAAAATGTCAGAAAGTCGTTTTCGACACAGGATGGGCCTATCCATGTCCTGGAAGGTGTGACGTTCGCTCTGCAACCAGGTGAGTTATTGGCGATTACCGGCGAAAGCGGGAGTGGAAAAAGCACCCTGCTGCATACGATCGGCGCGCTGGAGACCTTTGATGCCGGCGAAATCAAATACGGAGATTTCGAACTGTCGAAATTGTCCGAAAGCCAGCGCGCGCAGTACCGGCGTTCGATGGTTGGGATCATCTTTCAGCAATTCAATCTCGTTCCATCGCTAGATTTACTTGCCAATGTGCGGCTGCACGCACGCTTGGCCGGTCGGGAGGATGAACGCTGGACGCGGTATCTGCTCGACCGTCTAGGTCTCAATTCTTTGGCAGATCGGTATCCGGAACAGCTGTCTGTCGGCCAGCAACAAAAAATGGCCATTGGGCGCACGCTGGCTGCCAAGCCCGGTCTGGTTCTCGCAGATGAACCAACCGGCAATCTCGATGAACACTCTTCCGGCACCGTGTTCGAGCTCATGTCCAGCCTGGCGGAGGAAGCCGGCGCCAGCCTTATCGTTGTCACGCATTCCAAAGAGCTGGCAGGACACATCAGCCGCAACTTGCACCTGAGTGCGGGCCGCCTGTCATGATAGTCCTGCACAGCATTGCGGTTTTGTTGTCGCATTGGCGCAAGCATCCGTTCCAGCTCGTAACGCTGTTGACTGGGCTCTTTCTTGCATCCGGCCTGTGGACTGGTGTGGAGGCCGTGAACACGGAAGCACGTGCAAGCTATGCGCTTGCTGAAGCCGCACTCACGCCATCACGATTTTCTTCAATTGTATCTGCAAGAACCAGCACGATCTCGATTGAAACATACAAGAGGCTGCAAACCTCGGGTTGGCGAACATCCCCCATATTTGAAAAGAGAATCCGGCTCGGCGATCGCCGCGTCAGAGCGATCGGTGTCGATGTGTTGACATATCCAGCGCGAGAAATTTTTCAGGATACGGCATCGCAAAATTCCACGCAGGATTTCCTTACCAGTCTAATTGGCAACACCGGCACCTTGTTTGCAAACGGGGACACCGCCGCGTTTCTGAAAGACAGCGGCGTCGCGGGCGAGATACAAACGTCCAGAAACTTGCCGCCCAAAACCGTACTCGGTGATTTTTCGGCGTTGGCCCGTATTCTCCCCGGAAAGGAAGCGGATATTTCTGCTGGCGGATTCTCACGGCTCATCGTGCTGAAGCATCAGCCAAGGGACCAAGTTCCGCTCAGTAGATTTGAAAGCGTCGTCCTTACCGAACCTGCAGATCGTACCGGCACCGCCGAACTTGCTGACAGTTTCCACTTGAACCTGACGGCATTTGGATTTCTGTCGTTTGTGGTGGGTTTGTTCGTGGTTTACGGGATCATTGCGCTGTCTCTTGAGCAACGGCGCGTGGTGTTCAGGACTTTGCGTCTCCTGGGTGTGTCGCGGCGGCAACTTCTCGTGAGCCTGTCAATAGAGCTTCTCGTGCTGGCGACAGTCGGCGGGACATTGGGCGTGATTGGCGGGTATTATCTTGCCGTCTTGCTTCTGCCGGATGTGGCGGCAACGATGGAGAGCCTTTACGGTGCGAACATTTCCGGCTCCATAGCGTTTCGTTCGCAATGGTTGGTGTCGGGCATTGCAATTACGCTGCTGGGCACGGCATTTGCCTCGGTGAGCGGATTTGTCGAAACTGCTCGCGACTCCATTCTGGAGGCAGGTGGGGCGAATGCATCGAGGTTACGCCTTATTAGGCTGTCGCGCTTGCAGGGCACTTTGGCTCTGACGCTGCTGGCGACCTTTGCAGTCCTGGTCGTCTTCGGAGAAGGGTTAACTGCTGGCTTCGCCGCACTGGCGTGTCTGCTTGTGGGCTTCGCTCTGGCGCTGCCGTCATTCTTGAGCTGGATTATTCAGCGGGCTTCAAGATTTGCAAGCGGGCCACTTGCCGAGTGGTTTCTGGCCGATGCCCGTTTGTTGCTTCCCGGTCTGTCGGTCGCGCTCATGGCGCTGATGATGGCGGGTTCCGCCAATGTCGGCGTCAGCACAATGGTCGGGAGCTTCCGGACAAGCTTCGTCGATTGGCTGGACAAGAGGCTGGCCGCTGAGATCTATTTATCGGCGCGGTCCGAAGAGGAGGCAACCGCCATCGAAAAATGGCTGACTCCGAAAGTCGATGCCGTCTTACCCGTAATGAGCGAAAGGGTTCGCCTATCCGGTGCGCCTGGAGACATCTTTACCGTTGCCGATCATGCGACCTACCGGCGTGAATGGCTACTAAAGGCGTCCAGCGATGATGCCTGGGACCGAGTTTTTGCAGGTGAGGGCGTACTCATCAATGAACAGCTCTCATTTCGATCCGACCTTTCAGTCGGCGATACGTTGATGATCGAAGGCAACCATTCCTTGCCGATTGTGGGCATCTATCCGGACTACGGAAATCCGATGGTCGAAGCACGGATCGGCATTGGCCTCTTCGAGAAATGGTATCCTGACACGCCGCGACGACGCTTCGTCGTCCGCGTGGATCCCAACCAATCGGAAGAGGTCATCCGCAACATGCAGGAAGTGTTTGCTTTGCCGGACTCGAACGTCACCAACCAAGCCCAGGTGAAGCAACTGTCGAAGCAGATTTTCGAGCGAACCTTCGTTGTCACGGCCGTGCTTAATGTTCTGACGCTGGGTGTCGCGGTTTTTGCCCTGCTGACCAGCCTCGTGATAATTTCCAATTATCGTCTCCCGCAGTTGGCGCCCTTATGGGCGATGGGGGTCACGCGGGCGCAGTTGGCGCGCTTTGAGCTGATGCGCGCGTTGCTGCTGGCCCTGTTGACCGGGGTGTTGGCGATTCCGGTCGGACTGCTGCTGGGCTGGGTCCTGCTTTCGGTGATCAATGTCGAGGCCTTCGGCTGGCAGCTTCCGTTTCGGTTGAATGCTCGCGACTGCTTCCTCTTGATCGTTTACTCGGTTCTTGCCGCGATGATCGCCGCTGGCTATCCGGTTTTGAGGCTCGCCAAAGTTTCTCCTTCAGCCCTATTGAAGCAGGCACGTGATGCGACCTAGCAGGAACCGATTAGTCATGGTCGCCGTGGCGATGATCGCGATCTTCAGCGCGGTTCAATCCATGGGTCAGGGATTTTCTGGACTGGGCACCAGTGCAGAGGGTTTCTCGGTGCCGGAACCCGGCAGGCAATTTCGCTTTCCGCGCGATCACGCTTCACACAACGATTACCGCATCGAATGGTGGTACCTAACGGCTAACCTAAAAGATGCCGCGGGAAATCCTTACGGGATCCAATGGACATTATTCCGGTCAGCCCTGAAACCAGAAAAAGGAACGCAATTCTCTCCAAGTCAAATGTGGTTCGCGCATGCGGCAGTTACGACGGCCGCTGAGCATCTTACGTCGGAGACCATCGCCAGGGGTGGACTTGGTATCGCCGGCGTTACGGCTGAGCCATTCAAAGCCTGGATCAATGAATGGGAAATGCGCGGTGATGAGAAGTCTCCCAGCGACGACGCCCTATCGAGGCTGCGATTAAGGGCTAGCGGCCGTGATTTCTCTTACGAGATGACATTGCAAAGTGACGCGCCGTTGGCGTTTCATGGTGATGACGGCTATTCGATCAAATCCGAAAGCGGTCAGGCCAGCTATTACTATTCTCAGCCTTTCTATTGGGTGCAGGGGACGATCAATCTGCCGGATGGCCCGGTAGAAGTATCCGGAAATGCGTGGCTCGATCGCGAATGGTCTTCACAGCCGCTCTCTGCCGACCAAGCCGGTTGGGACTGGATATCGCTTCATCTGGATACCGGCGAAAAGCTGATGGGATTTCAACTTCGGAATTCAGATGGAAGTGGTTACCGTTCCGCGACGTGGATTAGTTCAGATGGCACAACCGAAGCCATTTCCGATTCGCATCTCAAAATGGAACCGTTATTGCGAACTTCGGTAGCCGGTAGACAAGTGCCGACACGCTGGCGCGTAATTTTGACCAAGCGCAATCTCGATGTGACGATTGACGCCGTGAATCCGAAGGCGTGGATGTATTTATCGATACCGTATTGGGAGGGGCCGGTCACCGTAAGCGGTTCCCATTCAGGGATGGGGTATCTGGAGATGACAGGATACCCGATCAGCCCGAGAAATTAGGTTGCTGTCCAAAGGGTCATATATGTGCTCGGTGCTAGCCTTCGATGCGTACCTCCCTACACCTAACGATTAAACTCGGGTCGGACAGCTTGTTCGAGTGACCGCTGAAGCAACTTCACCTCAAATGCCAAGCATTATGTCCGCTTTTGGCACTAAACGGACATTCTCCTCCATGCGGTTTGATGTCTGCTTTCGGGGGCAAAACAGACTCTCAGAAAGGCGGCCTGTTACGACTGCTTATGACCCGAAGCGGCCATTCCGACGCCCTAGTCTGAGCTAAAAAAACAATTTCATGGCGTGTACCAGATGGGTGATGTCCAGGCGCGTTCCTGTATTGTGGCCTGTACGTCCTTGAGCAACGGAAGTTTGTTGCGAACTGCGTCGAAGGTTGTCCATCGGGGCGTCGGAATCTCGAGTACACGCACGTAATAGAAAGCATTCTGAGACGGGTTGAAGTCCTTGTCTTTCCAACTCCCCATGAGTGTCGGCGAGCCGATAGTGTTGGTATATTTCGCCGTCTTGAGGTTAACGGTATTGCCGACGGGCGGCAGCTTGCCATCCGCTCCAGGTTTCCGAGTTCCAGACCAGGCCGCATCCACGATCTTCTCCTGGAGTTGCCCGTCCTCGTTGACCCAGCCCTTGATGATCTGAACCCGGTCAAGGTTGGCGCCATCGGGATCCTTCATGGCGTGGACTGTAAACGTCGGTGCGGCACCCGTCGGGCCAAGATCACCGCCCATGGGAACGCCAAGCAGGTATCCCTGCGTGACAAGGGCCTTTGGATCGGATGTGTCGGCAGGCAAATCAACCCCGCCGAAAAACCGCACTTTGATGCGCGGTCCGCTCGTGGCGAAGGTTTCGCGGCGTTTCATGGCATCCCAGATCGCTTCGCGGGTATTTTGCGTAGCCCAAACCCCGGCAAGCGAACCGATGCTCTCATCCTTGCCATCGATCCAGCCGCTGACGTCGCCGGTCCGCCGTCTTTCCACGCTACCGTCTTCGGGACCATGACCGCCGATATACGTGTCCTCCGCCACGGCGGAGGGAAGTCCGTTATGATTGTCGCTTCCGCCGATGATCCCGTATTTGAACGGATTGACGCCGAGCTTGCGTTCATATGCGAGACCCAGTTTCAGACCCTCGCGTACAAAGTCACGTTTGCGGTATGTGCGGTCGGAACTGTTCTGGATCGAATCGGCGTTCTCGAAATTGGCGAATTCATCAGCCGCCCAGAACTTGCGATGCACCTCGGAGTTGCCCTTGATCTGCATCATTTCGATCAGCGGCTCGAAGTGTTGCCGGGTCTGGGCATATTCCAGATCGATCGGATCACCCTTGGCATCTACGGGTGTGAACATCACACCCTTTGAGGCATTGGAGTTGTGCGGGATCGCCAGGGCATGGATACCCTTCGCTTCTTTTATCCTCATCCAGGCCCAGAGACCGTCCTCGCGGTTAATGTCGATATAGCTCATCGGAGCGGCGGGCACGTTTGAATTGCGGTAGATCACATTGCGATGCAGGTTCGCGCCGCCAGGCGCTCCAGACCATTCGAAAGCGATTAGGGCCGTAAATTTGCCAGGTTTGTTGTGCTTTTCGGCCGCGTCGATCGTCACTTTCCACGCGCTCTTGACCGTCCCCTCACCGGCAAAGAAAGACGGGTGCTGAGGTGTGGCTCCGCGGTTGTTGCTGACGACATATTTAAGGAACCACTCCCGCTTTTGCTCCAGGGATGTCAGATTGCGGAGTGTCTTCAGATCGTCCTGATCATGGCCCGGCGCGTCCTTGAAAATGGTCGAGTACATTTCTCCAAGATATTCCGAGTGATCCGTAACAGCGGCAAAATCCAGGGGACGCCGCAGTTGAACAGACTTGCCGTTCACTGTGACAGCTTCTCCCTTGGCGAAGAGATATGCGTCGCTCGGCATCAGGCGCGTGCCACCGATATAGGCATCGAGCGAAAAGGCCGTGTGTATGTGAGTCTCGCCGAAATAGGCGTTGCGCCAGGCGTTCGGTTCGGCAATTGCAGTTTGAACAGATACGCCAACGGCCAACGGCAACAGACAGGTTGTGACAGTGGCATTCATTTTCATTGCAAAAACTCCCTTCATTCTTTCATGTGCGGCATCGGGTGGAGGCAGGTGCAGAGCGACACCTGAAACTCACCCTTTCGGCGTGTACCAGATGGGCGAGGTGTAGGCACGCTCCTGGGTCTTGAGGGTTATGTCTTTTGGCAGGTCGAGCTTGAATTTGACCTTGTCGTAGGCGGTCCAGCGCGGGGTTGGAATCTCGATCACGCGCACATAATAGAACGCCTTCTGCTTCGGGTCGAAATC
>CAYOEI010000313.1:0-3442 GCA_964402825.1 uncultured Hyphomicrobiaceae bacterium | reverse complement strand
TTGAGCGCGGCGAAGTCGTGGGCCTGCTTGGTCCCAATGGCGCTGGCAAGACAACGGTGTTCTACATGATCACCGGCTTGATCCCGCCCGATGAGGGGCGCATTGAGCTCGACGGGGAAGATATTACCCGGCTGCCGATGTACCGGCGCGCACGCCTCGGCATCGGTTGTTTACCGCAGGAAGCCTCGATTTTCAGTGGCCTGACGGTAGAGCAGAATATTCGTGCGGTGCTCGAGCTGGTCGAGCCCGACAAGGAAAAAAGAGCGGAGCGTCTGGAAGCATTGCTGGAGGAATTTAAAATCACGAGGGTGCGCAAATCACCCTCCATCGCCCTATCGGGCGGTGAGCGCCGCCGTGTCGAGATTGCCCGCGCACTGGCGAGCCAGCCCTCCTTCATGCTTCTTGATGAACCCTTCGCCGGCATTGACCCGATTGCCATCGGCGATATTCGCGATCTGGTGCGCCACCTGACTAATCGCGGCATTGGCATCCTGATCACCGATCACAATGTCCGCGAGACACTCGGCCTGGTGAACCGGGCCTATATCACTCATGACGGGCAGTTACTCGCCGAAGGCACGCCAGAAGAAATTATTTCAAACGAAGATGTGCGCCGTGTCTATCTGGGCAAGGAATTCCGTCTTTAAGTGCGGCTTCAGGATCAATTTATAATGGCGCTTTCATCCAGACTGGAAATGAGACAAGGCCAGAGCCTTGTGATGACGCCGCAACTGCAGCAGGCGATCAAGCTGCTGCAGCTCTCCAACATGGAACTCATGGAATTCGTTGATGAGGAGTTGGAGCGCAATCCGCTGCTGGAGCATTCCGACGCCGATAATGCATCAGAGCAACGCACAGACGAGGCCGCGGCCGCTGAGCCGATGCAAAAACCTGATGGCGAGAGCACTAGCGAAACCGGTACGCAGGGCGATGAAGGGCTGGACCTCACCACCAATCAGGTCCAGCGCGATACCGAAAGCGTATTCGACACCGAGCCGGAAAATGTTTTTCCCGAATCCGCCGATCCCGCCTCGCCGTCCCCAACCCTGAGCGACTGGTCTTCGGTTGGCTCGGGACGCGGTGCAGGCTCGGTTTCGGGTGAGAGCGGCGTCAATCTGGAAGCCTTCGTGGCTGAAGAAATCAACCTCCAGGATCATCTGATGGCACAATTGCCGCTGGCGATCACAGACCCCGTCAAGCGCCTCATCGGCAATCACCTTATCGATATGGTCGATGAGGATGGATATATACGCGGCAGCCTCGAGAATCTCTCCGGGCGCCTTGGCGCGCCAATTGAGCTGATTGAAGATACGCTTGCGACCTTGCAGACATTTGAACCAGCAGGTGTATTTGCCCGCGACCTGGCTGAATGCCTGACGTTGCAACTCAAGGAGCGCAATCGGTTCGACCCGGTCATAGAGTCTTTTATTGCGAATCTTGATTTGCTTGGGGCGCATGATCTGGCCGGCCTGAAACGCGCCTGCGAGGTTTCTGATGAGGACCTCACGGACATGATTGCCGAGATCAAAATGCTTGAGCCTAAACCTGGTCTCAAATTCGGCAAATCATCCGTCCAGGCCATCGTGCCGGATGTGTTCGTGCGCCGGCGGCCCGATGGAAGCTGGCTTGTCGAGCTCAACAACGAGACGCTTCCCAAGGTACTCGTCAACCAGGCCTACTATGCGACCGTGAGCAAGACGGCCAGGCGGAACAAGGACAAAACCTACCTGCATGATTGCCTTCAGACCGCAAACTGGCTGGTGAAAAGCCTGGACCAGCGCGCCCGCACCATCCTCAAAGTGGCGAAGGAAATCGTAAAACAGCAGGACGCGTTCCTCGTCCATGGCGTCCAGTATCTGCGCCCGCTGAACCTCAAGACGGTGGCCGAAGCCATCGACATGCACGAGTCCACGGTGAGCCGCGTCACCAGCAATAAATACATGGCGACCTCACGGGGTAATTTCGAGCTGAAATATTTTTTCACCTCCTCGATTTCCTCTTCCGGGGCGGGCGAAGCGCACTCTTCGGAGGCCGTGCGGCACCGCATCAAGCAGCTCATTGACAATGAATCCGTCAAAAAGATTTTATCCGATGACAAAATTGTCGCATTGCTGAAAATCGAGGGTATCGATATTGCCCGCCGAACTATCGCCAAATACCGGGATTCTATGCATATTCCTTCGTCAGTGCAGCGGCGGAGAGAGAAAAAAATGGCGTTAAGCACGTCCGCTTAGATTCCTATGGAATCCTTGATTTTTTATCATTGAATTTTCAATTTTTCGCAAGAAACCGCCATTATGCGGCCTCTGTTAATAAACTGTGCAACCTTTATTCGCGGGTGCAGGAATCAGTTTGACTCCGCTTGGACTCGTGGTCTAATTTCCCCGTCCGCGGCAGGAAGCATCAGAATGAGGCTTTGACCGCATTGCTTTTTGAGCATCGTCCTGTCCAGAATTGACAGATCGATTATGGGCCCCGGCTCGCTGCTAATGTGGCGGAGCCGTCGCAGTAACGGACGCAAGCAATGGCATTACAAGTTACCGGCAAAAACCTGGATATTGGCGAGGCGTTACGGACCTACGTGGAAGACCGTATTGAAAATATGCTCGACAAATATGCGGGGCAAAGCCCTTCGGGTCATATCCGCATTGAGAAGAACCGCGGGTCGTTCATCACCGGCTGCACCATTCAGCTGCAATCGGGGCTGTATCTGGAAGCCCACGGCGAAGCGCCGGACGCCTATGCCAGTGCCGATCTGTCGCTGGAGCGTCTGGAAAAACGGCTGCGCCGCAATAAGCGCCGCCTCAAGAAGCGCCATGGACCGACACAAAAAAAACCTGCCGATAGCCTGGCGCCGTACTACGTCATTCAACCAGGTGATGATGAAGAGAACGAGAGTGACGACGACAACCCGCTCGTGGTTGCGGAAATGCAGACTTCCATCCGTGAATTGTCAGTGAGCGATGCGGTAATGCAGCTCGATCTGGCGGATAAGCCCTTGCTGGTCTTCCAGAACGCCAGTCAGGACCGGATTAATGTCGTTTACAGACGCGATGACGGCAATATCGGCTGGATCGATCCAGGCGGGACAACAAAAAACACGGATTAGGGCCCAGAATGTCAGGGCGGATCCCAGGACATATCCTCTGGGTCAACGTAGAGAGCAGGCGGCTCGTTAGTAGTAACAATTAGAGGTTGAGTTCAAGATCATGGATCTAAGCGATCTTATCAGTTTAGAGGGCATCAATCCCTCGCTTAAGGCCAAGAGCAAAAAGCATGTGCTTCAGCAGCTTTCCAGCGCTGCGGCACACCTTACCGGCATCCCGGAGCGCGATATTTTCGATGTCCTGCTCCAACGCGAGCGCCTTGGCTCTACGGGTGTGGGAGGCGGCGTCGCCATTCCCCACGGCAAGCTCAATGGTCTGGATAAAATTATCGGACT
>CAYOEI010000312.1:0-5440 GCA_964402825.1 uncultured Hyphomicrobiaceae bacterium | reverse complement strand
CGCCAAGGCTCTCAACCAGAGCGTCGCCAGGGTCAGGGCTGTTCAGCCTGCGCTGTGCAATGCCCAGCGCGCTGGCGACCATCGCGCCTGCGTAGCGCTTGTCTGAAGTCAGCTCGGGCGCGATCTCTTGCGTGTACGTATCAAGCGCGATCGTCACCAATGCCCCGGCCTGTTTCATTGCCCCGCTCATCGGCCTGCCTCCAGCGTCAATATGCCCTGCAGCGCTTCATGTTCCATTTCAGGGGCCATCACTCCGGTCAGCAGCAGCTCGATGGATGGCTCGCCGCCCGTAATATGACGCTCCCCCTGAAGCAGCGCCACCACGGCCCAGCGCGCGGCGCTAAGAATTTCCCAATAGGGTATGAGGCTTTCATCGAGCGGCGTTTCGGACTGGGCGTTATAGCCGCGATAAAAAGCTTCGCGTGAGGAAATCCCGCCAGCCTCGCGGGCATCAGAGCCGAAGCGCCAGCAGCGTGCGCAGAACCACCCGACATCCAGATGCGGGTCTCCCCAATGGCAAAACTCCCAATCGAGTATTCCCGTGAGCTTACCCGCATCAACCATGTAATTGCCGGTGCGGAAATCTCCGTGGCACAGGACGACGCGGGTTTTTGGCGGGGCGTTTTCATCCAGCCATGTGAGTATATATTCGAGCGCCGGGCGCACCTCGCTGAGAGTATCCATGTTGGCGCGCATCTGCGCCACCTGAACAAGCGCCGGAGAGGTTTCTGAAAGTCCCAAGAAATCAAGGTCTTGGCCAGGCGGGTGCACGGAATGAATTTTGGCGAGTTCGCTCCCAAGGCTTTCCCCAAGCGCATCGCCGTATTTTTCGACCAGAGGATCGCGGACGAGTTTTCGGCCCCGAGCTTCTCCACTGAGAAGCCCCACAACCGCAAAAGGCGCGCCGATCAGAGTCTCATCGCGCGAGACGGCGATGGGTTCTGGTACGCAAGCCCCGGCTTCATGGACAGCTTTAAGGCAAAAATATTCGTTGGCCCTGTCGTGGCTCATGGCCATGCGTGAGGCGGCGTCGGTGCGCAGCGCCCAGCTGCGGGAACCCTCATGCGGTCCGCCAATCACGATGACATCAAGTTTCCAGTTCTCGCCGATGGCGCCGCCATCCAGAAGCGAGGCCTTTTCGATGGTCAGCCTATCCGCCTCAAGCTCGGTACTCAGCCAGTCTTGCAGGGCCCCGAGATTTTCCGGATCGAGGGTGCGGGCGCGTGTCGCGTGAGCCATGGAAAAACGCTAACTCCCCCAGCTCCAGAAGTCGCGCCCCTCGGCGCGGTAGGTATTGGCCAGCACCATCTTGTGGATCTCGTCAGCGCCATCGAGGATGCGGGCCTGCCGCGCGTAGCGGTAAATCCACTCAAGGGGCGTGTCCTTGGAATAGCCGCGCGCGCCATTGAGCTGGATCGCCGTATCAACAACCTTGTGCAGCATGTTGGCGCAATGAACTTTCGCCATTGCCACCTCCTTGCGCGCATAATCGCCCTGGTCCAGCTTCCACGCGGCGTTCATCACCAGCATCCGCCCGATGTGAATTTCTTTCGCCATCTCGCCCATCATCAGCTGCACCGACTCCCGGTCGGCCAGCTTGATGCCAAAGCTCATCCGTTCATTGATGTAATCCTGCGCGATTTCCATCGAGCGTTCGGAGAGGCCAAGCCAGCGCATGCAGTGGGTGAGGCGTGCGGGCCCAAGCCGCATCTGCACGACCTTCATGCCGCGCCCGACATCCAGAAGCCGGTTTTCGTCGGGAATTTCGACATCATGGAATTTCAGCTCGCAATGGCCGCCATGCTCTTCGGGCCCCATGATCGGCACTTTGCGCACCATCTCGACACCGGGCGTGTCCTTGTGCACGAGGAAGGTTGTGAGTTCGCGGCGGTGTTCATCCGAAGTCTTGGCAAGGACGATGAGATGATCGGCAACGCCGGCGCCGGTAATGAACCATTTATGGCCATTGATGACCCAGGAGTCATTTCCCGATGGCTTTGCGGTGGTGAGGATCATGGTCGGGTCGGAGCCGCCGCCGGGATGCGGCTCGGTCATGACGATGGCCCCGCGTGTGACGCCGTCGATGATCGGCTGCAGCCACTTTTCCTTTTGTTCTTCGGTGCATACCTGATTGAGCACGCGCATATTGCCATCGTCGGGCGCGGCGCAGTTAAAACAGACAGGGCCGAAGATCGAAAAATTGGCCTCTTCATACATGACGGCCTGACCAACGAAGGGCAGCCCCATACCGCCGCGCTCTCGTGGAACCTGCGGGCACCACAGGCCCGCGTCCTTCACCTTGGCGCGCACCTCATCGCATAAATCCATGCGGATGTTTTCATGCTCGTCATAATTATCGAGGTCGTCTTCGAGCGGAATGATGTGCTCCGCAACGAAGCTTCTCGTGCGCTGGCGCACATCGTCAATTTCGTTCGATAAGGAAAAATCGATCATGTGTCTTAACTCATTGAAAGGAGAGCGCCGCCATCAACGGGGATGACCGTTCCCGTCATAAACGATCCTGTATCTGAAGCAAGCAGCAGAAGCGGGCCGTCGAGTTCGCTCAGTTCGCCCAGCCGTTTCATGGGGAATTTATCGATCAGCTGCAGGCCGGTTTCGCTTCTGAGATACTCCTCATTCAGCTCGGTCGAGAAATAGCCCGGCGCCAGTGCATTCACGCGGATATTGTCACGCGCCAGCTCGAGCGCCATTGCCCGGGTGAGATGGGCAATGGCCGCTTTCGATGTCGCATAGGGCGAGGTGGCTTTCACCACATTGAAGGAGAGGACCGAGGCAATGATGATGATCGATCCGCCGGTTTTGTTCGCCTGCATGCGCCGGGCGGCTTCGCGGGAAGTGCGCCAGACGCCATCGAGATTGGTGTCCATCACATGCCGCCACTGGTCTTCTTCGGTGTCGGTGAAAAAGGCGCGTGCGGTGACGCCCGCCGCCGGCACCATGATCGTAACCGGCCCCAATGTTTCTTCGGCCCTATCGAAAGCCGGTGCGATGGCTTCCGGGACGGTGACGTCGAGCTCAATGGCGACAGCGCTTCCGCCTTTGGATTTAATGACTTCCACCGTCTCATTCAGCCGCTCAATGCGGCGGGCGGCCAGAGCGACTTTTGCGCCCGCTCTGGCAAGGGTTTGTGCAAAGTGACGCCCAAGGCCTGAAGATGCACCGGTAACGAATGCCGTGCGGCCGGTGAGGTCAAAGGGGGTGGTGATGGTCAAGGCTGACATCCTGACAACTCAGAAGAGATCAATGGTCGAAACTTGCTCTAGTTCCTGACGCTGTGCTTTATTTTAAGCAGAAATCTGGCTGAGGAGAAGTTGAATGCTGAAGTTGTTCCATACACCAGGCACCTGCGCGCTTGCCTCGCTCATTGCCCTGGAGGAAGCCGGGGCCGGCTTTGAGAAGGTGCGGGTGAATTTCAAAACTGACGATCAGAAGAAGCCGGAGTTCCTGGCGGTCAATCCGAAGGGCCGCGTCCCCGCCCTTGTGACGGATCAAGGTGTTCTTACCGAAACACCGGCAATCCTCACCTTCATAGCCCAAGAGTTTCCCGATGCGGGGCTTGCGCCAATTGGCGATGCTTTCGCATTTGCCCAGGTGCAAGCCTTCAACAGTTACCTGTGCTCGACGGTGCATGTCGCCCACGCCCATCGCATGCGCGGCTACCGGTGGGTCGACGAAGCCAATACCGATGCGATCAAGGCCATGCGGCAAAAGGTGCCCGAAGTTGTCAGCGCATGTTTTGAGCTTATCGAGAGTGATATGCTGCAAGGCCCCTGGGTCATGGGAGAGAGCTATACGATCTGCGATCCTTATCTCTTCACATTGGCGCGGTGGATGGAGGGCGACGGCGCGGATCCGGACCGTTTTCCAAAAGTTATTGACCACAGAACGCGGGTCGGAGAACGCGCCGCGGTCAAACGGGCATTGGCCGAAGAGCAATAAAAAGCTGAAAAGAACCCATGAGTACACAGACCGATATTTTCCGGTCTCTCGTGTCGGACAGGCTTGGCGATCCGCCTGTTTGTCTGGGACCCGAGGCCACGCTCAAGGAACTGGTCGAGCGTATGGAGGCCGAAACCGCGACTTGCGCGGTGATCGTTGATGATGGCTGGCGCCCCACCGGCATTATCACCGAGCAGGATGTGACCCGGAAAATTGCCTACCGGCTTGATCCCAAAACACCCGTCACGAAGATCATGACGACACCGGTCGTGACCATCCAGCGGACCGATTATCTCTATCATGCCGTCGCTTTCATGCGGCGGCGGCGCTTGCGGCATATTCCGGTGCTTAACGAAGAGGGGAAGGTGTGCGGCATGCTCTCCTTGAGCGAGGCGCTGTCATTTCTCTCCGAGCAGACGCTTGAGTTGATGCGTATGCTCACCCATGAGACGACGCTTGAGGGGTTGCGAGCGGTCAAGTCGGCGCAGGTGGAGCTGGCCGAAGCACTGTTCGAGGACAATGTGCCGGTGCCAGAAGTGCAATCGCTTCTCACTGACATAAACCGCGATATTCATGGGCGTATTTTACGCCGGCATCTGGCCGGGATGGAGAGTGAAAAGGCGTGGGGCAAACCGCCTGTTGAGTTTTCTCTGATCATTCTGGGTTCAGGGGGGAGGGGTGAAAATTTTCTGTTTCCCGATCAGGACAACGCCTTCATTCTGGACGACTACCCCGACGCCGATCATGGCCGCATCGATCCTTTTTTTGTCGAGCTTGCGACACGCATGACCAAGGATTTGGATGAAGTTGGCTTGACGCTGTGCCGCGGGTTTGTCATGGCGACCAATCCGGTCTGGCGCAAAACGCTTTCCCAGTGGCGCGACCAGATAGCCTACTGGATGCGTTCGCGTTCGCCCGCGACCTTGCGCTATTGCGATATCTTCTTCGATTTTGCGCATGGTTACGGGCGCGCCGGCCTTTCGGCTCAACTGCGCGAATATGTGACCGGGATGGGCACGCGCAACCCCGGTTTCATCAAGGATATGTTTGCCATCCAGGAAGATCATAATGTGGCGCTCGGGTGGTTCGGGCGGCTCATGACCGAAACCGATGACGCGGGTCATACGGGCCTGATCAATCTGAAATATAACGGTACGCTGCCCCTGGTGGAGGCGGCCAGGCTGATGGCCTTGAAACATGGGATTCCTGAGACATCGACGCTGCTGCGTCTGAAGGGTTTGCGCGAATGCGACGCTATCAATGATGACACTCATGATTATCTGACAGGCGGCCTCAATCATCTCACCCGGCTGCTGTTGCGTCAGCAGCTCGCCGATTTCCGTTCGAAGGAGAAGAAGGTCACCAACTTCGTGCCCAAGGCCAGCCTGTCAAAACGCGAAAAAGAATATCTGGTTGATTGCTTTCGTGCGATCCAGGATTTGCGAGGACGGCTTTCATCGGAGTTTTCCGGCGAGTTTTA
>CAYOEI010000311.1:0-14841 GCA_964402825.1 uncultured Hyphomicrobiaceae bacterium | reverse complement strand
CAAACGATACGGCCACACAGGCCTGAACCACACTTGGAAATCTGGATCGCGCTGCGTCCGGTGTGATCGTACCAAAGGCCTGAGAAGCTGTGGGCGTCTGCCGTGTTGGCTGCCGAGATAACGGTCGCTGCTGTGATTGCTGCGAAGAAGAAGGTCTTGAGGGTCTTGAAGGTGTTCATTTTGATTCTCCATCCTTGGAAGTTGTGTCCGTCCGATGATTGAAAGATAGCGACGGCACGCAAAATCCTCAGTGATGCGCATCACAGAATGGCTGATCTTCGAAAAAAGAGCGGGTTTTCAGCGTTTTTGCGGAGTGATGGTTGTTTTTTTTGCCCAATTGGGAAGGCGTAGGGCGTTATTCATGGGTGCACAGGCGAACCCGGCGCGGTGACGCACCGGGTTCTGCTTTTCGGCGTGAGCTGTGTGCTAGCTGCAGAGTTTCAGGTTGCTGGGTGCACGGTTCCAGACCATCGTCTTTGAGAGCCACTTCGTTCCGGCATAACCCTTCACGCGCAGTTCGTTTTCGTTCAGGAGTTTGAGTTCGACATCAAATTTCCTGCCGCGCTCGGGATCGTAAATCCAGCCATTGTCATAAACGTTGCCGACCTTCTCTACGCCGCCGATGATGCTCGTGCCGCAGACCGACTTGTGGGTCGAATTTTTAAGCCAGGCAATGCGCCCGCACAGGCCATCGCCGCAATTCGTGATCTTGATCGCACTGCGGCCAGTATGGTCATACCAGAGGCCCGCATAGCCCGTCGCTTGGGCCGGAGCATCCTGACTTGAAACCTCGGCCGGAGGCGTTTGGCTAGCAACCTTGGCCGGAGCGCCCTGGCTTGTAGCATCAACGGGAGCCGCTTCGTTTGTATTCTTGGCTGGGGCCGCTTGACTTGTAGCCTCCGCCGGAGCGGCCTTGTTTGTAGTCTTGGCTGGGGCCACCTGGCTTGAATTCTTGGCTGGGGCTGTCTGGATCTTAAGCTTAATCGGACCCAACTGGTGGGTAAACTCGATCGGACCCAATTCACGGGTAATCTCGGCATCGTTCGGTATTGTGATGGTAACCGATCCCTGGGCAGCAATGGCCATGAGAACGCTCGTGATGGCTGTAACAGGATCCATTTTAGCACTCCTTCCGTGGTATCTTTGCTGGCTTGACCAGCTGTTTGTTTCCTTTTCGATAACTGGAAGATAAGGAAGCAGTACCAATTCTCCTGTGATGAGCATCACAAAGATGCTGTTTTCCAGAAAATTACCTCTTTTGGTCAGTTCGGCCCTCGCCGGTCAGGGAAGAGCGCATTAGATTCCTGGTCCGGCGTATCTCTTTGGCCACTAAGCCGCTTTTCCTGAACGAGTTTAAGTCGCCGTCGCCCTTAGAATTGTTATCCCGTCCGGTTCATAGTCTACTGGCAAAACAGGCAGGTGAGCCGGTAAGGTCAGATTCTTGGGATTCGAGACACAGACGGGTTGAACTGGTGACAACGACAGACATCACTGCCGAAACTTGGCTTGAGCAAACATCAGCCGCAATACGAAGCGGCGAATTCCTTATGGCCTATGATCTTGCCATCCGGGGGCTCGAGGCCTATCCGGAAAATGTTTTGCTGAAATACCAGGCAGTCTTGTCACTGGCGCGAAGTGGTGCGACGGAGCGTGCCGAGGAGTTGTACAGTGCGTTCGAACTTCAAAACGTGGGAACGGAAGATACTTCTTCGCTTGGCGCGCGGATAGCAAAGGACAAGTTTTTCGCCGGGGCAGGACACTCCAATCCGAAAGATTCCTCAAGAGCAGCACAGCTCTATCAGGAGGTATTCGAGAAATCCGGCGGCTACTACCCGGCAATCAATGCCGCGACAATGTGGTTATTCTCCGGTGATACGGCGAACTGCGCGAGAATGGCGACATTGGCGCGCGAACGCAGCATAGCCGCGGAACATGATGATGGCGCAGAGACCCGCTATTGGCGGGCAGCGACACGCGCGGAGGCGTCACTACTTCTCGATGAGCTTGACGAAGCAAAGTCAGCGATCGATGAGGCTGCAAACTTCATTAACGGTGACTATTCCGCAGCAGCTTCGACACGCTCGCAACTGCTGCGTATCTGTACGGCTATGGAGCTGGATATTGGTCTGCTTGACCCGCTGAAGCCACCAAGCGTCATTTATTATTCGGGCCATATGATCGCTCCAACTGGTGGATCAGGTCACTTTGGCGTTGGCTCCGAAGAGGTGGTTCGTGGTCGGATCGATGATTTGCTGAAAAAATACGACGTCGGTTTTGGCTTCGGTTCTCTGGCCTGTGGAAGTGACATTCTTTTTGCAGAAGCGTTGCTTGCGCGCGGTGCGGAAGTGTACGCTGTGATCCCATTTGACCTTGAAGAATTCAAGGCGGTTTCCGTTCGTCGCGGTGGCCCAGGTTGGGAAGAACGTATGGATGATTGCCTGGCTCGTGCGACCACTGTGACTCAGGCAACAACAGGTGCGCATCTGGGCGATGACAGCCTCTTCAATTACGCCGCTCGCATTGCCATGGGGTTCGCCAGGATCAAGGCGCAATATCTAAGCGCCGATCTCAATATGCTCGCGGTTTGGAATGGCCAGCAACCTAACCGGCAAGCCGGTACCGCTGTAGACGTCGCGTTCTGGCGGGAACGAAATTTCAGTATTGAGACGATTGATTGCGGCCCCCCCGCCAAAGGGGGCGTGAATGTATTGGCTTCGACCAAGGAAAAGAAACACAATCTGTCCCGCAAGATTTATCCAGTCTTATTCGCGGACATTAAGGGGTTCAGCAAGTTATTGGACAACGAGCTTGCCCACTTCCTTGAAATGGTCATGGGCCGACTGGGCGGGGTGATGGACAATTACGGCGACGGCGTACTTTTCCGCAATACATGGGGTGATGCGGTCCACGCTGTTTTTAGTGATGTTTCCACCGCGGCCAAATGTGCTTTGGAAATGCAGAAAGCGCTTCAACAACTCGATAGCGATGATGTCAAACTTCCTGTACGTCCCGAAATGAGGATGGCATTAGACGTGGGCCCGGTGTTTGAAGGCTATGACTTCATAAAGAAGGAAAACACCTATTATGGCTCGACAGTGACGCGCGCGGCACGAATGGAACCGGTCACACCGGTAAGGGAAGTGTTCGTAACGGAAGCCTTCGCCGCACTGTGTGCGATGGAATGCGCGAACGATATCAGATGCGAATATGTGGGACATTTGCCACTTGCGCATGCCTACGGTGATCAGCGGATGTACCTGCTTCGTCAGAACTAGAACCCTCGCTGATGACTGACTTCAACACCTCTATTACGCCTCTTATTTCACCGTGAAAGTGATGGCCGTTCTGAGGAGTTTCGTCTTGGTAGAGCCCGCGCTCTTTTTCTTACCCTCCTTCTCGGCCTGTTCACCGATATGATTGCGGTAGTCCCCGAGGTCGGTAAATTCCTGTTGCTCAAAATTGTGCTTAATCCGTTCATCGCCCTGATTGATCGCACATTCCGCAATCAATTTTTCCTTGCCGGCATCTTTAAGTCGAAACTGAAATGGCGCGTTTGGTCCGGGAAACTGGAACTGTCTCCCTGCCCTGATTAAATTTTCTTGCTGATACTTGTTCGGAAAAATCACAATAGCCCGGCCAGATGAGTCCACATTTATCAACGTTAGTTGACAATCCGAAGAGGTTTTGACTGTAAACACAGGCAGAGCATTTGTTCGATAACCGACCTTGTCTGAAAGGAGTGTAATCGTCTGATCGTCATCGCTTCGCCCACTAATGTTGGGTGTGCTTGCGGCGACTTTCGTGCCAGATACCGGCTTGTCTTTTTTCACGGCTATCGAAGGCGCTTTTGCCGGTTTTACCTTTTTCGGCTTGCTGGCTTTTGCCGGTTTTACCTTTTTCGGCTTGCTGGCTTTTGCCAGAAGCGGCTTGGCCGGCCACTTGTCTGGCGCCTTCACCTGCCCTACCGGAATGTCGCTTGAAACAAGTGCTACATGTTTTAGGAACAGCGGCGCCAACTGACTACGCGCCATGGTGCCTTGTTCCAGTTGCTGCTTGGTGCGCCGGGCTTCGTCGTTGCCCTTCACGATGCCGCTGGCATAGCGTTTTTTCGTTACCCCGTACTCAGCAGCGGCAATCCGCAGATCGACGTCCTTTTTATATTTTCTGGCGAGATAGCTTAAATCGTTGAGTCCGTCGCTTCCTGTTTCCAGCTTGATCCCGGCTTTAACCGCAGCACCAGCATAGCGTTTCCTGTCGTCCCTGATGCGGCGGTCCAGTTCGCTCTGAGAGACATACATTTGCAGGGCTTCATCACGTTTTGCGGTCGTAAAGTTGCTGCTTGTTTCAACGTGCACGCGCACTTCATCGACAACATCGCGTACGCCCTTTACGTGGCATGAGATGCAGGAAAGGCCAGCTATCACCGGTTGGCGTGGAGTCGCCTCGTCGTGAAGGATATCTAGCGGTGCTGCATCGATGCGCCGGCCCTCCTTATCGGCAAGGAAATAAGCGTTCATGCCGTTGGGCAGGCTGAAAATCACGGCATTCATATCATGCTCGAACCCGTCTTCACCACCAGGCCCAAGAGGACGTTCCTTGCCGTTTTGTTCGCTGCTTGCGCCATCGAAGTCGAACGTCATCCACAAATATCCGGCGCCGACTGCATGACGTTCGAAAATACGGTTGTAGCGACTGACAGTGGATTTCCCAATTCCCGCACGCATGATTTTGCCATTTGCCATGTTTTGCGCGGCATCAACGCCAAGTTCGCGTTGCAAATCAGCCAGGTCTTCCGGCAAACCGAGCAGTTTGTAGTAGAGAGGAGGACTTGACGCAGCTGCAGCAAACCAGTCTGCCCGCAGGTAGGGCAGCGCCGTTTTTGTTTTCCCCTTGATCTGATCAAAAGTGCGCGACTTGGGCCTGACGCCATAGGGGTAAGCAGAGGCGAGAGAATCCCAATCTTCCGGGCTCCATCCCAGGTCGTCGAGGTTGAAAGCGATTATCGATCCGCCGGTCCCAATCGTTGACGTTCGGGTTGTCCGCGCAGCGCGGCTGAGACTGTTCAGCAGCATCTTCACTCCATTGCGCATACGACGCATTTCATCGCCCCTTGCGCAAGCATTGTAGAAATTCGTCAGGGTGAGATACCGCATACCCTTGCGTCGGCTTGCGGCCTGCTTGTTCAGGTTTGCAGAAACCGCTTCTACGACCTGCCCAGTATCAACAGGCTTTCGGTCATCGCACGTTGCAACAGTCTTCGCATCGAGCGACTCAATCCAATCATAAATTGCCTGCACCTCTTCTTTGCTTGGTTCGCCGCCACCGGAAAATTCGTTATAGACGTCGTATGGCATTTCCTGTTTGACGATACGCGAGAACAGGCGTGATCCATCCGGATTTCCGGGCAGGATCAGGTGGGGATCGCGTGCTATTTCGTTGAGCCTGAGAATATTGCCAAAACTCTTGGCTGGCTTGGCGCGCTCAAGACGCCCTTGCTGGTGACACCGTGCACAGTGTTTTTCCAAGGCCTTGAAGGCTTCACGCGGTACATCATCCTTCGGTTGATTGATTGTAACATTAGGACCGGAGGCAGATATCGCCGGGACTTGCGCCACCTGGAAACTTCCAGCCTCAATTTTATGCGTTTTGAGACTCTGTGTGCAGAACACAGACGCGCTGTAGCAAGCGGGTGTCGCAGCTCCCAGGTCGGCCCCAGGGAATAAGGATGACAAAAGTCCCGCAGTAAAAGTTACAATTCCCACCAAGATTGCGTTCATGCCCGATGTCCTTCGTCGTCCGACTGCAGTTACGGTAACATTGCCAGCCTGCATAGTTAATCCAATATACCGTGCGCAGAATCCGATTGAACGAACCGCCCCCCGGCGAAACAAGTGGAAATACTGTCGGAATTGATTATATTTATCGAGGGGAGAAGTGGGCGTAAACTAGAGTGTACGCCAGCCGACATTATCATCAATGGCTCCGTTTCGATCTCATTCTCCCAATTTCTTTGGTGCGTTCGTTTTCGCGCATATTAAGGATCATCGTCTGTGATACAAAAGTCGAAACGCTCCATCGGAGAAATCGAGCAGGACTTCAAGGCTGGCGATTATATCGTTCGCGAGGGCGATGAAAGCCAGGAATTGTATGTTATTCAGACCGGCTCGGTTGAGGTCACTAAGAATCTCAATGGTAAAGACGTGACGCTTACGACGCTGCGCAAAGGCGATTTTTTCGGCGAGATGTCACTCCTGGAGGGTACGGCACGTACTGCAACGGTTCGAGCACTTGATGACACACGAATCCTCGCGATCAAGCCAGGTGGCCTTTTGCTTAGATTGCGTCGCGATCCGACCTTTGCATTCGAGATGCTTCAACAGCTCAGCGCACGCATTCACCGCATGGACAAGGCATTGTCCGCCAGCAACCTGCCTTCCGACACAATTCAAAGGATCACGAAAGAGGCGGAGGCAAGAGGCGCAGGGGATCCCGATGATCACCGAGATTGAAGTGGATCGATTGCTGGTGATTTCCGACCTCCATCTCGGAAACCCCTATTGCAAGGTACGGAACGAACTAACCGATTTTTGCAGGTTTGCCCAGACCCGCGGGTTCAACGTTTGCATCAATGGCGACGGCTTTGATTTCGCTCAATACTCTGCGACGAGACTTGCAAGACAGGTGCCGCACATGTTCCGCGCGTCGGCGCGTCTCGCACGAAGCGGGCTCAATGTCTATTACCTCATCGGGAATCACGACATTGTACTCGAGCATTTCTACGAGGCTTTGGGCGATGTAAACGTTCTGCCATTTTTGAATGTCTGGTCGGGAGGAAAACTAATCCGTATCGAACACGGCCACCTGTACGATCCTATTTACGCGAACCATTCGGGTATACACGAAGTCAGCACGCGCGCATTTGGCCTTCTTCTGAAGCTTTATCCTGACGCCTATCGACTGCAGATATGGGCGGAACGGGCGCTATCACGCTTTCGCGGAGACAGGAAACACGCCGGAATTCCTGGTGAACCCATCGAATTCCGTGAGATGGCCACCTCACTGACGCGCCGGGGGTTTGACTCAGTCATATTTGGGCATTCCCATCATGCTGGGTCCATCGACCTGGGCGATGGAAAACAGTACTTCAACACAGGTTCATGGCTCATTCGCCCAGACTATTTGGAAATTGACAACGGAAAGATCAGCTTGAAGACTTGGAACCATCAAAATTAGGTTTACACTGCCGGCTCGGATTCCAGGGATTTCCCATAGTGAGCGTAAAGTCGTAAGAGGGGCGTATGCGCAATAGAAAACTGGTTCTTTGTCTGATTGGACTCTTGCTGCCATTCGCCGTTGCTGCTGCTCCTTCAAAGAAGGAGACGAATCCTGTTGGAGAAATGACAGGTAAAGAGATTTTTGAGGAGATCGGGAAGCGCCACGGTCGACCAGTCGAATTCGAGATACAGAGGATCACCTTGACCGATGACAAGGGCGCCAAGGAAGTTCGCGATGTCAAACGTTACTCCCGTGTAGTTAGCCCCGGCGAGCAACGAATTCTCACGGTGTTCCATTCTCCTCCTTCAATTCGCGGCGCAGCCACAGTCACGTGGAAGCGTCGGTTCAAGAAAGATGGTCAATGGATTTATCTTCCCGCGAATGGTGGAAAGCCGGTCAGGGTCGTGAACGGCGGGAAAAAGAATTATTTCATGGGTACAGACTTCACTACAGAAGACCTGTCGCCGGAACCGAGCGACAAGCTGGCTTTCGAACGGCTGAAGGACGAGATCCTGAATGGAAAGACGCACTTCGTCATCGACGTCACTCCAAAGGACGCCGAGTTGAAAGCTGAAACCGGATACAAGAGTCGCCGCCTGTGGATCGATAAGAAGAACTACTATCTCATGCGCACCGATTATTACGACTGGCGCGGCGCGCTCGTTAAGCGGCTGACGGCGAGCGATGTAAAAAAAATCGAAGACGACATGTGGCGGGCGGACAGCCGTATAATGGAAAATTTCAAAGCTGGGCATAAAACCCGTATCGAGGTTGTCGAGCGCAGCTTCGAAGTAGATTCGGTACCTTTGGATCTGTTTTTTGAACGAACCTTGACGTCCGGCGACCACGTCAGATGACGAGTCTATAAGGGGGCCCGCGGTGTGGAATCGGGAGGACAGGTGTGGTTCGTAAATTACTAACGTTTGGCGCAACAAACAGGCTTGTTGCACTTGCAATGCTCATTGCGTTTACGGTCATTGCGGCCTTGGGCATGCCTAAGCTCACGACCGATACCAGCCGCCGCGCCTTGATCAGTGTCGAAGATCCCGGCTGGCCCGGCTATCGCGACACCATAGAGACGTTTGGTTCGGACAATATAACGATTGTGTTCGTATCCGACCCTGAACTTTTCACCGAAACCAAGCTGAAAAGGCTTGATGCCCTGCATCACGAGTTACTTGAGCTTGACGCAGTCAAATCGGTCGAAAGCCTGTTCAGTGTAACAACATTTCGCTATCGCGATGGCGGACTCGATACCGGCCTAGTGCTGGACGGTCGTTATGACGATGAGGAAGCGCTAAAGCAGGCAATCGAGAACGCATCATCAAATCCTTTGATCCTTGGCGATCTGATCAACAAGGATGGGACGGCGACTGCTTTTGTCGTCGCCGTATCGAATGAAAACAGTCCAAACTACCTCGCGAAAGTATTTCAGAAGATCGAAGATACGATCACACCAATTCAGGATGAGTTTGCCGAGGTTTTCCAGATTGGACCGCCGCGCCTCGAGTACGATCTTGCAAATGGCATTCAGGGCGACTTCCGGATCTTGCTGCCAATTGCCTTGCTGATCCTTATCACGTCTATTGTTATTTTCCTCAGGACGCCTCGGTTTGCGATCATTCCCGTCGCAACATCATTGATCAGCATCCTGTGGACGTTTGGCTTCATGGGTCATGTTGGATTGCCGGTCACACTGCTCTCTTCGATGATCCCGTCGCTCATAATCGTTATTGGGTCAACCGAGGATACGCATCTGCTTTCTGCCTATCTCGATGGTCTGAGAGAGGGCGAAGGTGAGACCCGCGCCGCGACCCGCAACCTCGCCATCCGCTTCATGGCGCGCCATATGGGACTTCCCATTCTCATCACCTCGTTCACGACAGCGTTTGGGTTTGGCTCCAACGCGGTCAGCGACATACCGATGATACAGGGCTTTGCTTTTTCGACATCGTTCGCAATGATTGCCAACCTCGTGGCGACAGTTCTGCTCGTGCCGCTCATGCTCAGTGTTATGGGACCGACCAAAGCTCCGGCGCAAAAAAACATCGGTGGGTCTGGTGGTCTGGCGGCATTGATCTCCGGCATGTTTGAAAAGGTTGCCATCAAGCACAGCAACAAGTTGATTGCGGGAACAGCCCTTCTGGTTATGATCGTTGGATCGTTTGCTTTTAACATCAAGGCCAATGACGACCCGCTCGCGAACTTCAGGGCGGATCACCCGATCACCCAGGATGGCGTGAAGCTGCATGGTGAGCTCGCTGGAATGCAGGTTTTCAACGTTGTCCTGAAAGCCAAAGGCGCCGACGCATTCAGGGAGCCGGAAAACCTCAAGAAAATTGAGGCAGCGGCGAACTTCATGCGGGGACAGAAGGTCTTCGACAAGATCACGTCACTGGCTGATTACGTTTCGCTGATCAACCGCGAGATCAACAAAGGTAAAAAGGAATTCTACCAGGTTCCCGATACGCGCGAAAAAATCGATCAGTTCCTGCTTATGTTCAAGCGCGATGTCCTGGACAGTTACATTAGTCCTGACTACCGCAGCGCAAAGATTCTTGTGCGCCACTACATTACGGACACTTATGACCTGCGCCAATACATTGCGGATCTCCGCACGGAACTCGACAATGTCCTGGGAGACGACATCACGTATGAACTGACCGGTGAAAGTCTGATGATTTCAGCGGGCGCCCAAACACTCGTGACAGGGCAGTTCTACTCACTCATACTTTTGATCCTTGTAATTTACGCGATCATGTCTTTCCTGTTCACGTCACTTGCCGCTGGCCTTGTATCGCTCGTTCCCAACCTGCTGCCACTAATCCTGAATTTTGGAACGATGGGCCTCCTCGGTATCCCGCTAAATCCCGGCACGGCCCTCGTAGCCGTTATCGCAATGGGTATCGCGATTGACGACACCTCGCATTTAATGATCCGCTATAGCGACGAGCGCCGCAGCAATCCAGATCCCGATAAGGCCATTCTCGAGACCGTGCGGAAGGAAGCCATTCCCGTTGTCGCGACATCAATCGGATTGGCTGGGATGTTCCTGACGCTTCTTTTCTCGACGTTTAACAATGTGGCCCAGTTCGGTCTGCTTGCGGCTATGACCATGATTTACGCCATGCTCGCTGACCTTTTCATCACCCCGCTTATTCTCAGGAAAGTGCGTCTTGTGGGTGTTTGGGAACTGATCGCTTCTAAAGTGGGCACACAGGTCCTGGTCGACAGCCCCGTATTTCGCGGTATGTCACCGCGCCAGATTCGCAAGGCCATCTTGCTGTCTGAGACCAAAGACGTGTGGAAGGGTGAAATCGTGATCTTGGAAGGTGCCAAGGATAACAAAATGTACCTCGTTTTGTCCGGCGGGATTGATGTGCACAGAGAAACAGGCTCCACAAAAGGCACGAACGGAGACGAAGGCGTCGGTTTCAAGAATGTGGGCAGCTTTGGTCCCGGGGAGATATTCGGAGAAATCGGGTTCGTGGGCGATACGCCAAGGACAGCGACTTGTACGGCATCGGAGAAGTCGACGCTGCTGGTGTTCAGCCCGGAAGGGACAAACAAGGCCCTTCGTCTTTATCCGCGCATTGAGGCGAAGCTCAATCAGAATATCAGCCGTACGATGAGTGAACGTTTGGCAAAGGCGACACGCCACAAGCCGGAAGTATCTTTCTGAGCAATAGTGCGGAATCATCCGGGGCGTATGAATGATTGTGCGTTCCAGTTCATCATTGGCCAGCGACTCACACGAAATCCGCCCGCACATGAGGAAGGATCGCCTGTCGATCTGCGCCGTCTCGCTCGGTTGCGATGCCTATTTGCTCTTCAGGTGTATAATGCGACAGTCTGGACAGGCGTGTGCATTTGCACCAATGGGCCCAATGAACAGCTACAAATATTCGGCGTTTCTTTCGTACAGCCATCGTGACAACGCGTGGGCAACCCGCATTCATCGTGCACTCGAGCGATTTCAGATTGGCGATCACGCGACATCCATTGGACCCGACCCCAGCTCGCTACGCCCCATCTTCCGCGATCGAGAAGAATTCTCAGCTGGCAAATCCCTGGACGAGCAGACACGCGAGGCGCTCGAAGCGTCAGCATTCCTGATCCTGTTGTGCTCACCATCAGCCGCAAAGAGCGAATACGTCAATCAGGAAGTCCTGCTATTCAAGCAACTGGGGCGCGGCGAACACATCATCCCGGTCATTCTGGATGGCATACCAGATGGTGGCGATACAGAGTGCTTTCCGCCAGCCATGCGTTACCGCGTTACAAATACCGGACGGCTAACGAAGAAGAAAGAGGACATCATCGCCGCCGATGTGCGCTCGTCGGGCGACGGATGGTCGTTGACCCTGGCGAAAATCGTGGCGCGCATGATCGGTGTTGGAACCGATGAAGTTTTCGCGAGGGCAGAGCGCGAGCGCCGGCACAATTTACGTATACGGGCGATAGCTGGCTTACTGATTACCGCGCTGGCGACCGGTGGCGGGATTTTTGCCTACAAGTCACACAGCCAAAGACAAACGCTTGATGAGATCGAAGCCCTCGTTTCGAAATACAGCATTGTATCGCCTGCGCTAGCCTCAACCACCACGTCGACAGAGCAATTAACCGATGCGATTACCGCAATCGTCAGCGGTGCGGCGCGCGATACGCGTTACGCAAGCGCGCTCCAGTCACTCAAGGATGGAAAGGTTGAACAGGCTGAATTGCTATTGAGGAATATTGCGGAAGAGACCGCGAAACGTGCCGGTATGGAAAGCAAGCGCGCAGCCGATGCCTATCGCCGGCTTGGCGCGATCGCGGGCTTGGGTGACCCAAAACGAGCCAGAGAAGCCTATGCGAAAGCGCTTCAGTTTGACCCCTCCGATTCCGACGCTTTGTATTGGCACGGCTGGTTAAGCCTGCGTGCGGGAAACCTGTCAGTTGCAGAGAAAGAACTGAACCGTCTGTTGGAAATCTCTAAAGGGAAGGAGGATAGCAGGGGTGTATTCCGGGCTCATCTGAGGTTGGGAGAGCTTGTTCGTGATCGCGGCAATCTTGACGGCGCTCTCAAGCATCAGATCGCTGCCAACAAGATTGCCAGCAAACGAGCCAAGGCGGTGCCGGAAGATGTGGAGCATCAGCGAGATCTTTCGATTTCATCCGAGAAACTGGGCGATATTTTTTATTCGACTGGCAATATCGACAAAGCCCTCCTCTATTTTCGCAAGGGACTGGGGATTACCAAAAGGCTCGCGGAGAACGATAAGAAAAACACTCGTTGGAAACGCGACCTGTCGGTGCTGCTGGAGCGGGTTGGCGACGTGCTGGTAACACAGGGCAAGATTGACAAAGCCCTTAAATCGTACCGCCAAAGCGCGACGATCCGCAGTACCCTCGCCGAGCTGGCGCCGGAAAACGAAAGCTGGCAACGCGACCACTCGGTGGCGCTTGAGAGATTAGGTGACGCGCTTCATTTCAAGGGCGAACAGTCCCAGGCACTGGCAACCTATCGGCGGAGCCTCGCTATATCGGAAAGACTGGCAGCGCGCGACAAGGAAAATGCTGGCCGACAGTATGATTTATTGGTCTCCGCTACAAAGGTTGGGGACATGCTGCGCAAATCTGGAAAGTTGGACGAGGCACTTTCCTTCTATAAGGACAGCCAGGCGATATGCCAAAGGCTCGTCAAGGAAGAGCCGAGCAACGCAAAGTGGAACCGTGCTCTATCAGTTGCGCTTATCAAGGTTGCCGACGTGCTCGCGGAGAAGAAAAAGATTTCCGAGTCCGTCAAATCGTATGACCAGGCGCTCCGGATCCGTAAAGAGCTCGTCAAATCCGATCCAAGCAATACAGTTTGGCAGCGTGATCTCGCAGTAGTTTATTCCAATATTGCGAGCGTTCACCAATTGATAGGAGATCGTGACCAAGCGATAGAAGCGCTTGAAAAAGGGAGGAGTATTATCAGCGAATTAGTGGAACATGCGCCCGGCAACGCTGCATGGCAGAGGGACCTTGAGTGGTTTAAACAACGCATATCCGAGTTGCGAAAATGATGTTTGCCACTATATCTAGAGCACGTTTAATGAAAACCCGGCCTTTGGTGGGCCAGATTGGTCCATCGTCGTCGTTGCAAAGGCTTGCCCGATGCCCGGCATCGCGCTGCGCTTCGCGCCTAGCCGAGTGGGCAAATCTGACTCCATCAAATTACCCGGTATTCATTAAACGTGCTCTAGTCGTTATGAGCCTAAACATGCGTATTGGTGCGCGCTGTTGCATTGGGAGATTTATCTAACATATTTGTTGGTATAGACTCCCACGGTCGCCAAATACGCCAACATGGAGAACGAGCAATGACTTCAGCCCGAGTTGTTCAAACTTTTGCGGTTCTATCCACCGTTGCTACCTTTGCCTTCGGGATTACCGGTTCCGAATTCGCACATGCGCAGGACAAGGGCGAACTGATCAAATCGCTTTCTAGGGTCATGACGCGCGCCCTCACAACTCAACCGAGCCAAGACCAGAAAAAATTCCAGGGACTTGTCGACACGTTGCGTAAGGTGAGTACGCGCCAAATAACTGTGGAGCAACGAAAGGAGGTCGCTGATTATGTCAAGGAAAAGGACCTCCCTGCAGTCGATATAGAAATCTACTTTGAGTTCAACTCTGCACGGCTCAACAAGCAGTCCTTGCCAAAGTTGAAAGAGCTTGGAGAGGCGCTTCTGGATGAAAAACTGAATGGCGAAACGTTCATGATCGCTGGGCATACCGATGCGGTTGGAGGCGACGGTTATAACCTGACATTGTCTGAGCAGCGCGCCGATTCGGTCAGACAGTATCTGCTGGATAAATACAACCTGGACATATCAAAGCTGATTGCGATTGGTTATGGCGAGGAACAATTGAAACTACCCGAGACGCCGAACGCCGATGAAAACCGCCGTGTGCAGATCGTCAACATGCAGGTCGACTAGCAAGCAAAAGGCAGGCGGAACTTTCAGCCTGCCTTTTTTTCTTTTTGTTTGGTTGAGCGCCGTCAACCACTCCAGACCTTAAATCCACTAGAAGCAATCTTCGGTGATTTTGCGCCCGCTTTCACAATCAAGACGGGTGGTTTCGCCGCCCCAATACTCCTTCTTTTTCTTTGGAGCTGTGTAGGTCTTCTTTTTTGACGCATAAGGATTGCTTTTCTTGACGACCTTGGGCTTGCGCTTGACCGGTACCGGTTTCGCGATTTGCGGTGTTGCCGCCTTGCAAACCGGCCCCTGCATTGCACGTAGAACATCAAGTGATTCCTGTTTTGGAATGCTGGTGTTCAGCTTTTTGCCGGATTCTGCATTCAAGTCCGAGAGCGCAGTGCTAGTACGCAGTCCCCACAAACCGTCCGCTGGGCCGGGATTACATCCAAGACGGGCCAGTTCACGCTGAATATCGGTTGCCAGCTGGGGTGAGGCAGACTTTTCACTGGAATCGGCCTTCTGCTCTGCAACTGCATCCTTTTCCAGCTTGGTAGGATTTGGTTGCACACTTGCAACCGTCTGCGAACCATCGTTTCCTTTTTTTGTAGAATCG
>CAYOEI010000310.1:0-3304 GCA_964402825.1 uncultured Hyphomicrobiaceae bacterium | reverse complement strand
CAATTTGTTGCGGCTGAACCGATGGTCGCAGGGGGGCCTTTGGTGGTCCCGCCAGCAAGGAGCCTAAGCAAAGCAACATGCCCCTCAGGCAGCGCCTGAATAGCATGGCCCGCGACCATGCAAGCCAAGGTTCAGTATGCCGAAGCCGTCTCCGCCGCCCCGTCCGTATTGTAGATGTCGGGCCGGAAGTTCACCACGCTGTCAGGCGTGGCCCAGGCGCTGATATACGCGAAATAGACGGGCACCGGCTTGGTCAGCTTGACGTCGACCTGCTCGCCGGTCTGCTTCAGGTACGCCTTGTTAGCGGAAAATAGAGCCGTCAGCGGCCGGGCAAGGCCATGTTTGACGGTCGAGGCAACATCGGTGGCTCCTGTCGTATTCCAGATTGTCGCAGGGCGCCCAAAGGGCTACTTTGACGTTGGAAGTGGGGTTCATCTGGGGAATGTCGGGCTATATATCCGAATCGCAAGCGAGGAGAACGACGGATGAAGTACCACATCATGGACCGGTCCGGTCACACTACCGAGGTCTTCGACACCGCCGACAAGGTGAGCATGGAGGAAGCAGAAAAGCGCTTCACCGAGCTCACCGGTCACGGCTTCCGCGCCGCCGAGAACAAGGGCGGCGGCAAGCATGAGGTCGTCAAGAGCTTCAATCCTGACGCCGAAGAGACCATCTTCGTGCCGCTTTTGGCGGGCGGTTGATGGAGGCTTTGGTCCTGCTGCTGCTGCTTTGGTTGTTCAGCGCGGCCATCCCCTTGCCTTGGATGGTGGCCAGGCGCCGCAGGCCTCTGGCTGCGGATGACGACGTTTTAGCTGCGGATGGCGTCTTAGCTGTGGATGAACAGCCCCGGGCGTATGCGCGCCCGGTGGACATGGAGGCCTACAATGCCCTTCGCAGGGACCACCAGAAGGCCGAGACCAAGGCCGCCCAATTCCTAAGAGACAACCTGACACCGGAGCAGCGCGCGCAGCTCGAGCGGTATGGAGATTTCGAGGTGACCGGCTGCCATACCGGCCACCGTTACCGCATCACTCCTCAACGCTGGTACAACGTACACCAACTCGACCATCGGCTCGGCTCGTGGTGTTTCGTACCCATGGGCGCAAATACGCGCGGCGACATCATGCTCGCCCAAAAGATCGCGCTAGAGAACTACGAGACCGACGCGCTCCACGTTGCCAACCACGTCATCGCTCGCCATAGGCTTCCCGATTCCGCCTGGGATGCCGCCTTTCAGATGATACAGGATCGAAATCGGCCAACATGAGCGCCTGGTAAGAACGCGCAAGTCTGAAGGGGCAAGGCTGGCTCCATTCACTAGCGACGGCTGCAGCGGTGGTTTGTCGGCGGGCTGGGCATTCGTCTCATCGGCATTTCCGGCAGTTGCGAGGCATCACGGAGATCAACCCCCATGGGAGCATTGTTGTTTGGCACATGATCGGCTCTACCACGCAGGCGCCCCATCTGATGCCGATTGCCAAGATCAGCTTTGAGGCGCGCCGAATTGCCGACGAGCAGTTGCGCCAGTGCGTGATCCGGGTCGGAGAGAAGCGCAGAGGATTTGATGGCCACATACGGCCTCAACCGTGATCGGGTTACTCTGCTTTATCGCAGTATCGCGGAGGTCATGTACAGAGCTGTGCGACTTGGGGGCGCTCCTTGCACTGAGCTGCCGTGGCGGTGGGGGTTCGGTTGGCCATCCTGCGAATAGGTCCAGTAGGGACGCCGCCGTACCTGCTAATTTTTTGAGAGGCGATCATTGCCCACGCAATTGGGCACCGATGTCCGCTTTGGGTCATCAACGGAAGTCAGAAACGGCGTCCTTGATGTCGGCTTTACCCCCAAGAACAGACATTATGTGGCGGACGGGGCATGTCCGTTTCGTGCCAATAGCCGACATTACGCACCTTCCCACATCAGTCGTTTCGGGCTGTACTTACGGATCCGGTGTGGGGCAACACACTTAACGGTCCGCTAGTTCTCCGTAGTGAGCTTTCTTCTTGACCGTGGCGTTTCCGGCTGTCGCGCCATTCGGCTTATCCTGCGGACCACTCGTGATCGAAATAGGCAACGAGCCGATCACCATCATAGATCTCAAGTCGGTGCCGCACCGCAAGCCGAGTCAATTCTTCCGACAGGGCTTTTCCTGCGTCGTGAAAGTCTTCCAAGCTGTCGGCGTCGCCGCCGACTAGGTATTTCTTGGGGGTTACACGTTCCAGGGTCAGCCGGGCCCGGTCCGTTTCGACGTTAACATAGCGCCCGCCACTGTAGTGTACCGACTTCCGGCACGCCGCCGGCAGACCCGCCGCCTTGAGCCTTTCACAAAGTGCGGCCGGATCCTCCGCACTGACTATATGACCGTAGAGCACTGCAGAGTCGTTCCTGGGCGCACCACTATTTCGGGCTTTGACAAATTGACTCGCTGGCCCTGTCGAACTTAGCGCGGTAGCTTCGGCAAATGAACCAGATTTCTTACAAACGCCATCGATTTCCAGCAGAGATCATCCAACATGCGGTCTGGCTGTACTGTCGGTTCACGCTGAGGGGCTTGATGTCCGCTCCGGGTCAAAAGCGGACATATGCGCCGAGTCGTCTGACGTCCGCTTTGTGCCAGGAACGGAAGTTTGAAGATCTATTACGCTGGATGCCGCGCAGGAAACCACTTGAGCCGAGTTCTCTTTCGAGCTGTGGCGGAGAAAGGCTCCGCCGCGCGAGCCCACGAGGTAAAGAAATAAGCGTAGGAAAAAGACGGCGGCAGCGCCGTTGCCAAGACACCACGACGGGCGGCTGCTACACTAAAAGCGCAGGAACCGCGGGCAGGCGCGGAGCGTTGATCAGGCGGAAGAGAGATTTGCCGAAGGAATTCAGCCATGCACAAGGAAGGCAGGCCCGGCCATAGGATCGTTTTCACGGTGGCGGCTATTGGCTTTCTCATGCTGTTCGTCCTCGCCTTTTTTGCCGCCGTCACGCCGCCGGACGAGGTCATCGGCGAGGTGATCGGGCCCTCCGATATTTTCTCGTGTATTTTCTCGTCCGATCCCGCGTAAGCGCGTCGTTTCGTTCCGCATTTTCTGCAGCGAACATTTCGTTTGTTCGCCAATCAGCCCAGGCGAACACGCCGCTAGCCCATTTTTCCTTATCCATCAACGCGAAGATTGGATCTTCAATGACCGGTGTTTGATCGGATTGGCGTCGAACGCCCTCAATGTCCGGATTGGGTCGATGCTGTCGATAAAGTCGGCGACAAGCAGCGCGTGGGCAATAATCGAATCCAAGTGCCGTGTTCTTTGAATCAATGTTG
>CAYOEI010000309.1:0-36451 GCA_964402825.1 uncultured Hyphomicrobiaceae bacterium | reverse complement strand
CCCAAAGAACCAGCTTAGCGGTGGGTTTACCTGTTGCAGCACCACAGAGCCCAGTTAATCGCACGGATGCTCATGGCGAGCTCTCAAGTGATAGAGGGTCAACAAAAGAGAACGGGATGCGAACGCACTTCGGGACTATTTCGGGACTATTTGCGCCTCTTCTGATCCCTTGATGCCGCTTAGTTTCAATTTCGGACTCAATCGACCACGGAGCGCGGCTGGATAAACACTGGATATCAATGAAAAAAAATGGTCGGAGCGGGGAGATTTGAACTCCCGACCCCCGGTCCCCCAGACCGGTGCGCTAACCGGGCTGCGCTACGCTCCGCCAAAACAGTTTTTTGTTTTCGCCTGCTTCGTCACCGCAGGTCAATCTCATGATACTCCGTAGCACCTAAAACGCCGAGATCAACTTTTTGCTTCTGCGAGTATTTTTTTGCATTCACCAAGTTCCGCCAACAAAGAGCGGAACTCTTTGATCTGTGTCGAGGCGAGTACAGTTGGGTTGCCATCCATTTCAGATTGTCCGGCAGCTCCCATCGCTACATCTGCCGCAACATCCGGTATTTCGGTCACATCGGCTTTGGCAGATCCATCAACGGTCAGCTCCCAGCATGACATGACGTGGCGAATACCCTGCTCGCGCAGGATTCGCTGCACGCCCTTGATGGTGTATCCATCTCCATAAAGAAGCTGGCGAATACCCCGAAGCAGATTTACATCTTCCGGGCGATAATATCTGCGACCCCCGCCGCGTTTTAAGGGCCGCAATTGCGTAAATTTCCCCTCCCAAAATCTCAAAACATGCTTTGGGACATCAAGATCGACTGCGACTTCACTAATGGTGCGAAAAGCCTCCGGTGATTTGTCCAACTATTATTCCCCCATTTATTGTATTTAATTGGCGACAGCATAGGGCCAGGACCCATTAATGAACCCTGGCCCTAGCTTGCCACATTCTTTTTTGTCAGCGTTTCGTTTACCCGTTCCTTCATGATGTTGCTGGCTCGAAATACGAGAACACGCCGTGGTGTAATCGGGACTTCTTCGCCTGTTTTGGGGTTGCGCCCGATCCTCTCGCCTTTTTCCCGGATGCCGAATGAGCCGAAAGAAGAGAGTTTGACAGGCGAGCCACGCTCAAGGGAGCCGGTGATTTCTGTCAGGACCAACTCGACCAGTTCTGCCGACTCGTTTCGCGGCAGACCAACTTTTTGAAAGACGGCTTCTGCTAAATCCGCCCGCGTCAGTGTTTTGTTTGTCATTTTCTAACGCCCCGTGATTACTGAACCCATGCGGGATGCTAAAGTACAAGGCAAATGAGGGTCAACGTCTCAGATGAGAAAAACATACTATTTTCAGTAAGATTATGAGTTTTTATCACATCCATGGAGCAATTTGGATCGGCTCGGGGGTCAAATAACGAATAAGCTGGCCTCTTTAAAACACTTACCAGCGCACCAGGACCGCACCCCAGGTAAAACCACCTCCCATGGCTTCCATCAGAACCAGGTCCCCTTTTTGTATCCGCCCGTCTTCGAAAGCCGTGTTCAGCGCAAGAGGAATGGAAGCAGCGGATGTGTTTGCATGGCCTTCAACAGTCATGACCACTTTATTGGGATCAAGCCCGATTTTTCGAGCAGTTCCGTCAAGGATCCTTTTATTGGCCTGATGTGGCACGAACCAGTCGATTTGATCGACGCTATAGGGACTACCCTCAAGGATTTCCTCGATGATGTTCGAAATATTTGTGACGGCATGGCGGAATACTTCGCGTCCCTGCATCCGCAGATGGCCAACCGTGCCCGTGGAAGAGGGGCCGCCGTCCACATACAATTTATCCCTGTGGCGGCCATCTGAACGCAATTTTGTAATGAGTATACCGTGGTCCGCGTCATCGCCATTTTGCTCTTCGGCTTCAAGCACAACTGCGCCGGCGCCATCCCCGAACAGTACGCAGGTCCCCCTGTCTTCCCAATCGAGAATGCGCGAAAAGACTTCTGCGCCAACAACAAGCGCACGGCGGAACTGTCCAGCCTTGAGAAAATTATCTGCTGTGGCGAGTGCATAAACAAAACCCGAGCAAACCGCCTGCAGGTCAAATGCAGCACCCTGGGTGATCCCCAATTCAGCTTGTATTGTTACTGCAGTTGCCGGAAATGTGTTGTCGGGTGTCGAGGTGGCCAGGATGATAAGATCGATGTCTGTGGGATCTAACTGCGCGCGATCCAGGGCCTGCAATGCAGCTTTTATTCCAAGATCAGACGTCAGTTCACCCTCAGCGGCTATATGGCGCTCACGGATTCCGGTGCGCCCATATATCCACTCATCGTTCGTATCAACGATCTTTGCCAGATCATCGTTGGTCAGAATTTTTTCAGGAAGGTAGCCACCACATCCCTTGATAGCGGATCGGATCAGACTCACGACAGGATACTCCGCATATCAGCCAATGTTCTCCATGTTCAGAGATGCGTGGAATTTCTCGATATCTTTCGCAAGGCTCATAACGAGACCACTGCGGGCCATGTCGTAACCGAGATCGATGGCGCTGGCAAACCCTGTTGCGTCCGTACCGCCATGACTCTTGATAACTATGCCGTTTAATCCCAGAAAAATACCGCCATTTGCGCGTCTTGGGTCCATTTTCTCTTTTAAAGCACGAAAAGCGCCCTGGGCAAGAATCGCGCCCGCCCGCGCCATAAATGTACGGTTCATGGCCGCTTTGAGATATTCCGCCATCTGCTTTGCAGTCCCTTCAGCCGTCTTGATTGCGATATTACCTGAAAAACCCTCCGTTACGACGACGTCGACAATGCCTTTTCCGATCCCATCGCCTTCGATGAAACCCTGGTAGTCAAATGGGGGGTCAGACTCACGCAGTGCCGCGGCGGCTTTGCGCACCTCCTCCAGTCCCTTGATCTCCTCCACACCGATGTTCAGCAAACCGACGGTCGGCCTCTCTTGCGAGAAAAGGGCTTTAGCCATTGCCGCGCCCATTATCGAGCAATCAAGGAGTTGACGAGCCTTGGCCCCAACATTGGCGCCAACATCAAGCACGATGCATTCGCTGCTTATGGTGGGCCATATGGCGGCTATGGCAGGTCTTTCTATTTCCGGGAGGGTTTTGAGACAGAATCTGGACATGGCCATAAGCGCGCCCGTATTCCCGGCGGAAATGATGGCTTCGGCATCCCCGTCCCTGACAGCTTCGATGGCTTTCCACATGCTGCTCTTCCACCGGCCCTGACGCAGCGCCTGGCTGGGTTTGGCGTCCATGGAAATGGCGATATCGGTATGGATGATTTCACTCTTGTCCGCCAAAGAATTGTGACGTGATAATTCCTCACGGATGATTGCCTCGTCTCCAAACAGCAGATAGCGGGTGCTTGGATGGCGGACCAGACACAGCTCCGCACCGGCCAGTACAACTGGTGCTCCGTGATCTCCGCCCATCACATCAAGCGCTATGGTTAGTGGAGCTGTCATTCAGTTAACCGCTTCTTGGCAAGCGGACAGACGCGTAAACACCGCCGCCCCCCTCGCGCGTTGAATTCAGTTTGAAAATACCGGAATGCTCTCTTGAAACAACCAGAAACTGCACTTGCTGATTTTACGAGCTAATTTGGATCAGGACCTGGCATCACTTTTATTTTTGCCAAAGCGGCGAAAGGATTGTCTCGTTCATCTCTATTTTCGCCAGACATTTGGTTGCGCCAATCAAGTTTGGCATTGGATTTTTTTGGATAAAGGTCCAGTGCCGCCGCGAAGTGTTCATAGGCCAGCAGGCCGACATCGATACTATCCCCGCTTATGGGTTCAGGGCCATCCAGCTGCAGCGACATACTCTCTGGTTCTGCTTCTATTTCCAGATGTTCCACATCTTCAGCCGGCCACAGATTGATATTGATCGCCTCCTCTATGACTGCGGGAACGGGCTCCAGCGTTACCACGCAACTTTGTATTGCCCTGGCGTGGAGCTGTCCTTTGAGATTGAAGCGTCCGCGTTTGGTGCGGTGCAACTGATATTCGAATCTGAAGTCCTCAAGCTCAAGCAGATCAAGCGCCTTGGCAATTTCCTCGCGTTGCTCTTTTGTGGTCTCAAGAAGACCGGTAATGCCCGCGGTCGATATCTGCTCAACAGTGTATGCCCGCGTCACCGGGACTGTTTCAATCTTATGTTCGGTTGGCTTATTCATTGGCCTTGCCGTTTCGTCCATAAATCACGCATCGACTCAAATTCATCACTCATGAATACGTCAATGGATATGTCAGCCAGTTTTGTGCGAAGCGTTTGCGCATAACATACCAATTCTTTTGCCATTTCATGAGAAGCATCATTCCCGATAAATATATTTTGCTCAAATTCATTACTCAGCATTTGCATATCAGGATTTTTAAACGCTTTTTTATAAGCTGCAATACGCTCCTCAAACACTGCTGCCAGCATTCGCATTTGTTTTGGTACTTTCATATCTCCCACGCCCAATTCGCGTGAAGTTGTATCCATATCGACAAAAAACAAATTCACCAGATCCTGATTTATTTTTAGTTGAGAACCATTTTCAAAGCCGTACCGCTCCAATGCTGCAAACATGTGCAGAACCAGGATTTCAAACCGCCCCTCAACCGTATCAGGCACGCCATAATCAGAATACAGTGCAGGTGTTCGTGACAGCGCCACAATAGAGCCGTAAATTTTTTGTGCATTCCGTCTGCGCAGAGTGCGTGATGTAATCCAACTGAACATAGATGATTTTCAAGCCCTTAATTTATGCTCAGTTAAAAACAGCGCGGATCACGTAATCCACGCTATATGTTTGTTCACCTAAACGGAACGCCAGCGGAAAATAGATGACAAAGACCTTGGATACCATAACAAAATCGCACTTCGGGATTCGTGCTCTCAGACCGGTTGTTCTGGGCATGGCGGGATTTCTGCTATTCGGCTGCGCCGGGCAGATTGACCGCCACGGCCATCTGTTCACGGATGTCGATCTGCAGCAAATTCAACCTGGCATGTCACAGGATCAAGTCCGTCTTACCCTGGGCACGCCCGATACAAAGGGCACGCTGGGTGGAGATGTTTTCTATTATATTTCCAGCACCCTCAAAACAATGCCGATGGGGCGCCCAAAGGTCATCGACCGGAAAATCGTGGCTGTCTATTTTAATAAGCAGCAGACGGTCAATGAAGTTGGGCATTATAGCCTTAAAGACGGCCAGGTCGTTGATATCATTGACGGTGAAACACCGACTTTTGGTAAGAAGCTGACTGCGCTTGAGCAAATCTTCGGAAATATTGCCAACCGCAGATCGTTACTGCAGCAGTAGGTTTGGATCACTCGAACACCACCGGCTCCTCCTTCCATTAATCATCAAGCTAAAAACGGGCTCCGCTTTTCAGCAGAGCCCGTATTTTATTTTTGCAGTGCAGCCCGAAACTAGTGCGCGAGCACCGCCAGCAACAGCAGAGCCACGATATTCGTGATCTTGATCATCGGGTTCACGGCCGGACCCGCGGTATCCTTATAAGGATCACCGACCGTATCGCCCGTTATAGCGGCCTTATGGGCTTCTGAGCCCTTACCGCCATGATTGCCGTCTTCAATGAACTTCTTCGCATTGTCCCAGGCGCCGCCACCGGCCGTCATCGAAATTGCGATGAACAGGCCCGTCACGATAACGCCAAGAAGCATGGCGCCAAGTGTTGAAAAAGCCGCCGACTTGCCGGCAATCGCGTTGATAGCGAAATAGCAGACAATCGGCGAGAGTACCGGCAGGAGTGATGGAAGCATCATCTCCTTGATGGCGGCTTTGGTCAGAAGATCGACCGCGCGGCCATAGTCAGGCTTGTCCGTGCCCTTCATGATGCCCGGCTTCTCCTTGAACTGACGCCGAACTTCTTCAACGATTGCGCCAGCAGCCCGGCCAACAGCCATCATGCTCATGGCGCTGAAGAGGTAGGGAAGCAGCCCGCCAAGAAACAGGCCAACAACCACATACGGGTTGGAGAGTGAGAAATCGAGCTCTACCCCCTGAAAGTAACCAAACATTTGTCCGCCGGTTTCATTCGCCTTGGCAATGAAGAATTTCAAATCCTCGGTGTAGGCGGCAAACAGCACCAGCGCGCCAAGTCCGGCTGAACCAATGGCATAGCCCTTGGTTACGGCCTTGGTTGTGTTGCCGACTGCATCCAGCGCATCGGTTGTGTTGCGGACTTTTTCATTGAGCTTGGCCATTTCGGCTATGCCACCGGCATTGTCCGTTACCGGACCAAAAGCATCGAGTGCGACCACAACGCCGGCAAGCGCCAGCATGGTGGTGCCCGCTATGGCAATGCCAAACAGGCCGGCCAGCGCGTGAGCCGCTAAAATACCGAAGATAATCACCAGTGCAGGAAGCGCTGTCGCTTCGAGAGAAACCGCCAGCCCCTGGATCACATTGGTGCCATGCCCGGTAACCGATGCCGTGGCTATCGACTGAACCGGACGGTAATCAGTGCCGGTGTAATACTCGGTGATGACAATGATCAGCGATGTCACGACCAGTCCGGCAACGGCGCACCATACCAGGTCCATGCCCGTAAAGGTCAGCCCGCGCACCGCAAACTCGGTATCGAGACCGAGCAGGAAGTGGGTGACTGCGACGATGGCGAATAACGACAGCACGCCAGCGGCAATGAAGCCTTTATAGAGCGCGCCCATAATGGATTGGCTGGCTCCGAGCTTCACGAAGAACGTGCCGATGATCGACGTGATCACGCAGGCTCCACAGATAGCCAGCGGATAAATCATCATGGTTTCAACCGAGTCTGAACCGGCGAAGAAAATAGAAGCCAGCACCATGGTGGCGACGACTGTCACCGCATAGGTTTCAAAAAGGTCAGCCGCCATGCCTGCGCAGTCGCCGACATTATCGCCGACATTATCGGCAATGGTTGCCGGATTGCGCGGATCATCCTCGGGAATGCCTGCTTCGATCTTGCCAACGAGGTCGCCGCCAACATCAGCGCCCTTGGTGAAAATGCCGCCGCCGAGCCGGGCGAAGATCGAAATCAGCGATGCACCAAAGCCCAGAGCAACGAGCGCATCAATGACAGTCCGGTCTGTCGGCGAGAGGCCCATGCCTTGAGTGAGAGCTGTGTAATAGACTGTAACGGCCAGCAGAGCGAGGCCCGCGACAAGCATGCCTGTCACGGCGCCGGCCCGAAATGCGATTTCGAGACCTGCTCCAAGGCTTTTGCTGGCCGCTTGAGTTGTGCGCACATTCGCCCTCACGGACACCAGCATGCCGATAAAGCCTGCAGCGCCCGAAAGGACCGCGCCCACGAGAAAACCTATTGCGACCGGTAGCGACAGCAGCGCTATCAACAAAATAAAAATAACGACACCGGCGATGGTAATTGTTGTGTATTGCCGTGTCAGATAAGCCTGCGCCCCTTCCTGGATAGCGCTGGCGATTTCCTGCATACGCTTGTTGCCGGCATCCGCCGACATAACCGATCGAGCGGCCCAAATGCCGTATACAATCGACAGCGCACCACAGGCGATGATCAGGTAAAGAACCGTGTTCATAATAACCGTCCCTGTTTTGGATTGGTTCAGCGGTCACGAAACGAATTGATAGAGAAGCTGTTCACATCTACGAAAAAGACGCATGCAGGTCCTCTGCCCCCAATTCAGACCGAAGCCGCGCGGAACATGACAAAATTGAGTGTGCAACGCAACATCAGAACGTGAAACTTTGGTTGATATGTAAAACTACTGGCCGGGGCAAAATCTATGATTTGCGAAGTTCCGGCTCCTTAGAGCGCAGTGCAAGCATCAAGACCAGGCCCGCCGCCGCCGCCGCCAGAGGCAAATAGGAGATTGTAAGTGTCGCCCAGCCAGCCTCATGCAGCAGCTTGCCTGATGAAAATGTCGCCACTGCAACAAGCCCGAAGACCATGAATTCATTGACCGCCTGGACTTTGTTGCGTTCTTCGGGGCGGTGGCAATCAGTCACGAGCGTTGTTGAACCGATATAACCGAAATTCCACCCCAGTCCCAGAAGGATCATGGCCAGATTGTACTGCCAGAGCGCAAAGCCTGATACGGCGACCAAGCCGGCGCATCCGAGCAGGAACAGGCCAAAAAGGATTATTGGTTCGCGGCCAAACCTCGCGATCAGGTTTCCAGTGAAAAAGCTGGGCACGAACATGGCGAGCACATGCCATTGGATTGCTAAAGCAGCTGATTCGACAGAGTGACGACGTTGCGGAGCGTGCGCCGGTCAGCCCCGGGCACCTGCGGGCAAGAGTTATTCACATGTGTCATGTCGGTATTTTCACGGCCCTTTTGACGGGCTTTGGGAAGTCAGGCTGGGATCTCTGTTTAAAAATGCGCGTAGCTCAGCTTTTCAAGTTCGAGCGCCTTGCCATCCGCGCCAAGCACGCTGATACCTTCATCGAGCTTCAAAATACGGCCAATGCTTTTTACGGAAATACCGGAATTTCGGCAATCGCTTTCAAATTGATCTTGTGCATTTTGGGGCACTGTTACCAGTAATTCGTAGTCATCCCCGCCGTTGATGACATCGCTAAGATATTTTGGTTCCGCCTTCACCAATTGCGTTGCGGCGTCAGATAAGGGCATGGAGGCAGCATCGATTTTGCCACCCACTCGCGAAGCAGAGCACAGTTTTGAAAAATCTCCCGCCAAACCGTCGGAAATATCCATAGCGGCATTCGCATGGGAGAGAATCGCGTCAATGGCCTCAATGCGCGGGCGAGGCCGCCAATATCTGCTGTGAAGGAAACTGGTTTGTTCCACGGACAGGTTTGTGGTTTCTGCTTGCCGGTCATCGCGCAACAATATCAGGCCGAGAGCCGCATCCCCGATGGTTCCAGTCACGTAGACATGGTCTCCAGGTTTGGCTCCCATGCGATGGACCATTCTACCGGAAGGTACAAACCCTGCCGCGGTGATCGAAAAAACCGCAGGGCCTTGCGTTGAGACCGTATCTCCTCCCAGAAGAGCGCAGCCAAAGTCGGCCTGCGCCTCGGCAAAACCCTCTCTCAGTCCTTCAAGCCAGAGAGGGTCCGGAATTCCCGGCAAAGCAATAGACAATAGGTATACGGACGGCGTTGCGCCCTTCGCGCACAAGTCAGAAATATTCACGGCCAGGGCTTTGTAAGCAATGTCGCGTGGCGCGGCGCTCTCCAGATAATGAACGCCGGCAATAATCATATCTGTCGTCAGGACCAAATCATGGCCTTCGGGCGGTGAAATCAGACCGGCATCGTCTTTAAGGTCAAAGGCCCCGGAGGTATTTTTCGCCAGCGGAGCAAAATAGTGCTCGATGATGCCAAATTCCCCGCCTGAATCTGAGGAAGTATTGGCCATTATTTTTCCTGTTTGAATTCACTCGCGCGCTGTGCACGGGCCAGAGCGTCGAGAATGCCGTTTACGACTTTTGGTTCTTCGGTATCGAAGAAGGCGTGAGCGATATTAAGATACTCGTTGATTATTACCTTGGCCGGAACGTCCGTGCGCTTGGTTATTTCATAAGCAGCGGACCGCAGGATGGCGCGCAAAATACTGTCGATCCGGGACAGGTGCCACCCTTTCGCCAAATGTTCGTTCAACACCGGGTCGATTTCACGCTGCGTTTTCACGACGCCCAGAACGATATCCTTAAAATATGGTCCGTCAGTTTCTTCAGCGCCATCATCACCATTACCATCTCTGAGACGATGATCGAGGAATTCACTAATCACCTGATTGGCGTCAGTTCCGGTCATATCCATTTGGTAGAGCGCCTGAACAGCGGCCAGCCGTGCGGCGGTTCTGGGCGCCGAGCGAGGTTTCTTAGCCGGTTTCGGGTTGTCGGAAACTGTCCCGGTCACTGGCTTTTCTTCCGCTCGAATTTGCTGGAAAGCTCCATGAGCGATGCACAGGCGGCAGCCGCGTCACGACCCTTGTTCTTGCTATCCACACTGGCGCGAACCCAGGCCTGCTCGCGATTGTCCACGGTAAGGATACCGTTGCCGAGAGCTATTGAGTGGGTCACGCCAATTCCAATCAATGCACGCGCGGACTCTTGCGCGACAATGTCATAATGAGATGTCTCACCACGGATAACGCACCCAAGGGCCACGCACCCCTGATGACGGCACGATGGTCCAATAAGTTTTGATGTCACGGCGGCGCTCAGCGCCAGGGGAATTTCAAGAGCCCCCGGCACCGTGACGCGTTCAAAGCCGATGCCGCGCTTGCGCAACTCTTCGGTGGCGCCGCGCGCCAGTTCGTTCAAAATGTCTTCGTAAAAAGGTGCTTCGATAATCAGCACGGAGGGTGTGTGCTTCGACATGTGCCGGCCTATTTCAATTTGCGATGATCGGTGATCTTCAGCCCGTAGCTTTCCAAACCAACGACCTTGCGTTGCGGGGAGTTACTCAGAAGCACCATGTCCCGCACGCCAAGATCATGAAGTATCTGCGATCCAATACCAATTTCCAGCAACCGGTCTTGATGTGTTTCGCTGATCTGCTCATCTTTGGCGCTTGATTTGAGCGCATCAGAAACGGCATGCGGCCACACATCACGGATCAGTACAATGACGCCCCTGCCTTCATCCGCGATCAATTCCATTGCTTTGTGCACCAGCGAGCTTTCATGTCCCTCATTATTGATGCCGACGACATCCGAAAGAGTGTTGCAGGCATGAACACGGACAAGAACCGGCCCGCCTTTGGATATGTCCCCCTTAACCAGGGCAATATGCTCTTCGGCCGGTTCTACCGTGGTGCGGTATACCCGCATATCAAACGCTCCGCCGTGTGCACTCTCAACTCGCGATTCGGAAACGCAGCGCACGATGGAGTCATGCTTGCGGCGATAAGCGATCAGATCGGCAATGGTTGCGACTTTGAGTCCATGACGCTGCGCAAAGGCGATCAGGTCCGGCATGCGCGCCATGGTGCCATCGTCGTTCATGATTTCGCAGATAACCCCGGCTGGGTTGAGACCGGAAAGCCGCGCCAGATCAACGGCGGCTTCGGTATGCCCGGCCCGCATCAGCACGCCTCCCTCTCTTGCAATAAGCGGAAATACGTGACCTGGCGTTGAAATATCATTCTGCCCGCGCGTTGGGTCGATCGCGACGGAGATCGTGCGTGCGCGGTCATGAGCGGAGATGCCGGTTGATATCCCTTCGCGCGCTTCGATAGATACAGTGAAAGCTGTCTGGTGACGGGACTCATTGTGACGCGCCATCAAATCGAGATTGAGCTGAGCGGCCCTCTGCGCGGTCAGTGTCAGGCAAATCAGCCCGCGCCCGTGCATCGCCATGAAATTGATGACGTCGGGCGTGGCCATCTGCGCCGGGATCACAAGATCACCTTCGTTTTCTCTGTCTTCGGCATCCACCAGAACGAACATGCGTCCGTTGCGTGCATCATCAAGCACCTCCTCGATGGGAGAAAGGAAGCCGGCATCCAGGTTTTGTTCAGCCAAGTTCAATGACCTGTCCTCTTAAGTGTGTGCGTCAATAATCCGTTGCTCGGTGGTCCTTGCCACATACCGGGCCAGCAGGTCCACTTCCAGATTGACGCAATCTCCAGTTTGGAGATCACCCCATGTCGTAACTTCCAGAGTATGCGGTATGAGATTGACGTTAAATTGACTTCGCTCGACGTCATTCACAGTGAGAGAAACACCATTAAGGGCCACCGACCCTTTCGCGGCTATGAAGCGCGCCAGGGCATCGACCACCTGAAGTCTGAAGCGAACCGATTCCCCGTCTTTTTCCCGGATTAAGATGGACGCAATCCCGTCCACATGTCCGGTCATCATATGACCGCCCAGCTCGCTGGAGGGTGTCAGAGAGCGTTCCAGATTGATCTTCCGGCCCGGTCTCCATTCACCAAGCGTCGTATGCAACAATGTCTCATTGGAGACATCGACACTGAATACCGTTGCGTAGCCATCAGAACCAGCCGAAATTTCAATGACTGTCAGGCAGCAGCCGTCACAGGCGATAGACGCGCCAATGTGTTCGGGCCCCAGCGCGTAACCGCAGTCGATTTGGAATTTTCCGCCTTCGGCAGCCCGGACTTCTCCGATATCTGTAATCAGACCTGTGAACATGAGTATTTATAGGCCGGCACTTCGATAGATAGTCAAGAGATCAGTATCAAGATTAAGCTGATCCGCAACTTTGTAGTCAGACGAGTGTGTAATATCTTCAACACCTCTGTTTCCTAAAGCCGCGAGCCCGGAGCCGCCAGCGGGTTGTGTTCCCTGATACAGATAAATTTCGTCCACCAGGCCAGAATTCCAGAAACTCCCTGACACCGCCGGGCCGCCCTCGATGAGTAGCCGCGTTATGCCTTGCCCGGCGAGAGTTTCAAGAACCGCTTTTGGAGACAAACCGTATTGATCGTTTTCCGAGACTCTGAAAGTCTCGACGCCTAATTCTTCAAGGCGTTGCGATTTGTGCGCGGGCGCTTCGCGCGCCGCAATGACCCATAATGGCGCTTGGGACAGGCTCTGCATGAGGTTGGCTTCTTCCGGCAGGCACAAATTACTGTCGAGTAGGATACGCACTGGAGAATTAGCTTTCATCCCCGGCAGACGGCAGGTCAGGGTTGGATTATCTGCTTCGAGTGTGCCGCGTCCCACCAGAATTGCATCGGCGCGTGCACGCAGCAGATGTCCGTGGGCGCGGGCCTGCTGGCCGGTCGCCCAAACCGGAGTCCCCTCTCCGCTCGGGATCAATCCATCGGAGCCAACGGCCAGTTTGAGTTGCACCATGGGCCGATTGCTGGTGACACGCAGAGTGTGTCCCGCAACCAAATATCGCCCCTGCGAACCAAGTACATCCTCAACAACTTCAATGCCGGCTTCTCGCAGGGCTGCAAAACCCTGTCCGGAAACGCGCGGGTCAGGGTCGGGCGCTGAGCATACCACCCGTGCGACACCGGCCTTGATGATGGCATCCGTGCAGGGTGGGGTTTTGCCGTAATGGGCACACGGCTCCAATGTGACATAAAGTGTGCTTCGCCCTGCCCTTTCTCCGGCTAATTCAAGCGCCACCCGCTCCGCATGGGGGCGCCCGCCGTGCTGTGTGGAGCCGCGCGAGATGACTTCTGATATGTCATCAGGCGATACCAGAACGGCGCCCACAGCCGGGTTGGGCCATGTGCGGCCCAGGGTGCGGCGCCCCATGGCAAGGGCGCCGCGCATAAAATACTCATCTGTGGTGGGCATGGGATCTCGTTTTCAGCCAGAGATGTTTTGGCCCCAACTATTTCTCAGGGCCATCGGACGATACGCCATCTTCATCATCGCCCGCGAGTTCGCCGAGCAGGGCCTCAAAGTCCCGGGCCTCGTGAAAATTCTTGTACACGGACGCAAACCGGACATAGGCAACGTCATCGAGACCTTTCAGCCCCTCCATCACCAGCCGACCGATGGTCTGGGACTTGATGTCGCCTTCACCCTTATTTTCAAGTCGCCGTACGATGCCGCTCACCATGCGCTCGACGCGTTCAGGGTCCACCGTGCGTTTGCGCAAGGCAATTTGCAAAGACCGCATCAGCTTGTCCCGATCGAAGGGAACGCGGCGTCCTGACTTTTTGACGACAGTCAATTCACGCAGCTGCACACGCTCAAAGGTGGTGAAGCGGCCACTGCATTCAGAACAAATCCGGCGTCTGCGGATCGCCGCATGATCTTCCGAAGGTCGCGAGTCCTTGACCTGCGTATTTGTGCTTCCACAATATGGGCAGCGCATTTTTAACTCCCTGACCGCCTAGCGGTCCGGTTTAACGTCGCCTGGAGTTACGCACCTGACGGGTAAACCGGAAAACGCCCGCACAGCTCAATAACCTTGGCCTTCACGCCCGACTCAATTTCAGCATTTGAATCAGGGCCATTAGCAACCAGCCCGTCCAGCACTTCGAGGATCATGTCACCGATTGTCTGAAACTCGCTGACGCCAAATCCGCGTGTAGTGCCGGCAGGTGAACCAAGCCTTATGCCCGATGTCACCATCGGCTTTTCAGGATCGAAAGGTACACCATTCTTGTTGCAGGTAATGTTGGCACGGCCCAGAGCCGCCTCGGCGTCCCTGCCCGTCAATCCCTTTGGTCTCATGTCGACAAGCAGCAAATGCGTATCGGTCCCGCCCGATACCAGATCAAGACCGCCCTTGAGCAAGGTATCGCCGAGCGCGCGCGCATTATTCACGACTGCCTGCGAATAGAGTTTGAAAGAGGGTTGCAACGCTTCATGAAAAGCCACCGCCTTGGCGGCAATGATATGCATGAAGGGTCCACCTTGAATGCCGGGAAAAATCGCCGAATTCACTTTCTTCGCGATTGCCTCGTCATTGGTGAGGATCAAACCGCCACGCGGGCCCCGTAGTGTCTTGTGGGTCGTTGACGTTGCGATATGGGCATGAGGGAACGGACTTGGATGCACGCCTGTCGCCACCAACCCAGCAATATGAGCCATATCCACCATGAACATGGCGCCGACATCATCGGCAATTTTCCGGAAGCGGGCAAAATCCAGGACCCGGGGATAAGCCGAACCACCAGCAATAATAATAGATGGCTTGTGCTCATGCGCCAGTTTTTCGAGTTCGTCGAAATCAATAAGTGAGTCATCCTGGCGTACGCCATATCGCACCGCGTTGAACCATTTTCCAGACTGGTTTGGCGGAGCGCCATGGGTTAGATGACCGCCCGCAGCGAGGCTCAGGCCAAGGATCGTATCTCCTGGTTTGGCGAGCGCCATGAACACTCCCTGATTGGCCTGTGAACCTGAATTCGGCTGTACATTCGCGAATTGGCAATCAAACAGGCGCTTGACCCGGTCAATTGCCAGGGATTCTGCAATGTCGACATGCTCGCAGCCGCCATAGTACCGCCTGCCAGGATAGCCTTCGGCATATTTGTTAGTCAGAACCGAACCCGCAGCCTCCAATACGGCTTTTGAGACGATGTTCTCGGATGCGATCAGCTCAATTTCGTTCTGTTGACGTCCCAGTTCACCCTGGAGCGCGGCCCAGATTTCGGGATCAGTCTGGGCAATTGAACGCTCAAAAAAACCAGGTTCCCGAATATCGGTTTCGGGGGTGTCTGCAATCGACATATGGTCGCTCCTTATAAAGCGCTGCTTGTCCCGGAACAGGTTTGCGAGACTTGGGCGCAACAACAGAATTTCCGCGCCCACTTACCATATGTTGACCGGCGATACCACGAATACCCAAATTTTGTATCCTGGGCACAGCAAATGAGTATGCTACCAATCGTGCTTCGGGCTGGAAAAATAGTAACCCCATGACCAAAATTTTAAACAACGCAGAAGAAATAGCAGCACAGATTACTGATGATTCGCTTCTGGCCCTGCCGCCGGAATACGCACCCTGCTCAATGGAGGTTATACGGGCGCTGGTGCGGCGCGGCGCAAAACGTCTAAGGTTGCTTGGTGTGCCCCAATTCGGCTTCCAGGCCGAATTTCTCATCGGCGCGGGGTGTGTGGCCGAGGTGGAGACGGCGGCCGTTACCCTTGGTGAGCAGGGCCTCGCGCCGCGATTTACCGACGCAATCAAAACTCAGAAAATCAGCATCCGTGATACGACCTGCCCGGCCATTCATGCGGCCCTGCAAGCTAGCGAAAAGGGCATTCCGTTCATGCCGCTCAGGGGGCTTATTGGCTCTGATGTTCTGGCGCGGCGGAACGATTGGAAAATTGCCGATAACCCGTTTGGTGATGATGACCCGATCGTGTATCTCCCGGCCATCCGCCCGGATATCACTCTGTTTCACGCCGCAAGGGCTGATGTCCATGGTAATGTGTGGATAGGCGTGCGCCGCGAGTCGATGCTCATGGCACATGCATCGGCACAGACTTATGTCACTGTCGAAGAGATTGTCGATACTGATTTGCTGACCGACCCGCAAATCGCAGCCGGCACCATACCTGGCCTTTACATCACCGCCATAGCCCTGGCGCAGAGGGGTGCATGGCCTCTTGGCATGCCCGGTTTTTATGAGCGCGACACCACGCATCTGGAGCACTATGCGAAAGCCGCGCGCAGCCAGGATGGATTCAACGCTTATATTGATGAGTGGGTTATGCATCGGACTGCCGCGGAATGAGCGTGGCATGTACTGAAGAAGTCATGATCGCGGCCATTGCACGGATGCTTTCCGGGCTCTCCCATGTCGCTGTCGGCGCCGCTTCGCCCATTCCAGGATCGGCGGCCCTGCTGGCGCGCGAACTTTCCGGGGGCGCATTGCGGGTCTCGCTTCTCGGCCGCACTTCACCTCCGGCATTCACCGATGGCGCGCGCGAATTATTCGATTGTGCAGCACAGGGACGGATCGATGCTTTTTTCCTGAGCGGTGTGCAAATCGACGGGCAGGCGAATATCAATCTTGTGTCCATCGGCGACCCGGACAAACCAAAGGCGCGTTTCCCGGGTTCCTTCGGTTCCGCATATCTCTATTTTATCGTACCGAGGGTTATCCTGTTCCGTCAGGAGCATTCCAGGCGTTCATTGGTTCCCAAGGTTGACTTCATCAGCGCCCCGGGCGTGTCGGAACCAAACGTCTATCGCCCGGGCGGGCCATATGCGTTTGTCACGGGCCGGTGCGTGTTTGAATTCGATAAGAGCCGTGGCAGATTTCTTCTCAAAAGCCTCCACCCCGGTCAATCAATTGAAGATATCGAGCGGGAAACCGGTTTTGAATATGACTGTCCCGTTGAATCAGATGTTCCGGAAACGGAGCCGCCGAGTTCGCAATGGCTCGATTTGATCAGAGGACCGGTGGGCAATGAAATCCGGGAAGTCTACCCAGACTTTGCCAAGCGGGTTCTTGGATTTTGAACCTAGAGTTCTGGCCCTAAGCACTCCATCCTTTTTTTGGGACCACTGGCGGCGGTATTTCTTCAGGCTTTTCGGCTTCCTTCTTGAGCTGCATCTCAAGTTTTTGAATCGCTATTTTCTGCAAATGAGTTTGCGCCGCGGAAGCGGGCCCCATTATGACAACTTCCATGCCGGTCTCCGAATCAACCGCGGTTACCTTCATGGCCTGTCCGACCTGCTTGTATTCAATATAGATTTCCTTGCGCGCATCTGCGCTGTCGTCCTTGTCCGAACCATTGTCTGGTTGATCAGGCGGCACGTTGCAAGTCCATCTCTCCCCATAACTGATTCAACGCGTTGAGGAGGTGATCCATTTCGGCATCGCTATGGGTGGGCCCCGGAGTGAGCCGGATACGCTCGCTCCCTCTAGGGACCGTGGGATAGTTGATGGGCTGAACGTAAATATCGTACCGGTCCATCAAAGCATCGGTCAGTTCTTTGCAGCGCACCGGGTCGCCAACCATGACTGGCACGATGTGGCTTGGGTTTTCCAGCAGGGGCAGTCCGGATTCGCGCAGCCGCTTCTTGAGTGTGCGCGCCCGTTCCTGATGGCGCTCGCGTTCAATTTGGCTGACTTTAAGATAGCGCACACTTGCAACGGCGCCAGCGACAATCGCAGGCGCAAGCGAGGTGGTGAATATGAAGCCAAGCGCATAGGAACGAATGGCGTCAACGATATCGGCGCTTGCCGCGATATACCCGCCCATGATGCCAAATCCCTTGGCCAGGGTGCCTTCGATGATATCCACCTTGTCGAGGACGCCATCGCGTTCGGCAACACCTCCGCCGCGCGGGCCATACATACCGACCGCATGAACTTCGTCCAGATATGTCAGCGCACCGTATTTCTTTGCCAGAGAACAAATATCGCCAATGGGTGAAATTGTTCCGTCCATGGAATAGACGGACTCGAAGGCTATGATTTTAGGTGTAGCTTCATCGCATTGCTGGAGGAGCTCTTCGAGATGCGCCAGATCGTTATGCCGCCAAATCTGCTTCGGCCCGCCACCGTGGCGAATTCCCTCGATCATTGATGCGTGGTTCTTTTCATCGGAAAAAATAACACATCCTGGCAGTAGCTTCACGAGTGTGCTGAGTGAGGCATCATTCGCAATATATCCGGATGTGAACAGAAGGGCTGCTTCCTTGCCATGCAGATCGGCGAGTTCTTCTTCCAGTTCCACATGATAGTGTGTGGTGCCCGATATATTCCGCGTCCCGCCAGAGCCAGTACCGGCCGTATCGATAGCTTCATGCATGGCGGCAATAACGGCGGGGTTCTGCCCCATACCCAGATAGTCATTGCTGCACCAGACTTTGATGTCACGCCCGGTATCCCTGCCGAAATGCTGCGCATTCGGGAAACTTCCGCATCGGCGGCGGATATCGGCGAATTCTCTATAGCGCCCTTCATTTTTTATTTTTTTCAGAGCGTCCGTAAATATCCCTGCATAGTCCATTGATGTTCCCCAATTACGCTTAACGTAACAAAATGCCTTCCGGAATTGCGTCGATGCGGCAAATTTAGTCACTCCACATTTTATAATAATTCCAAAATTATAGTATGTCACTTTTCCGCTATGTATAGAAATGCCTCGCCGGCATAAAAAATGCCACCACAGTTTTATGCGGCGGCATTTGTTACAGCGTGTTTTCTATAGCTTTGAGCTCTATCTAATAGGCAGAGGCGGTAGCTCCAACTTGGTCGCGGCCATACACATCGCGGCGGAAATTTACCTTGCCGTCTTTCGTGGCCCAAGCGGTTACATAAACAAAATAGACAGGTACGGTTTTCTTGAGACTTACGTCCTGGCGCGCGCCACTTTGTTCAAACCCGTTTACTCGTTTGAAATCCCATCCCTGGTTGGATTCAAGCAGCCAGGACACAAGCTGCTTCACATTCTGTACCCGGACACATCCGGAGCTCTGAGCCCGGAAATTCTGTGCGAACAAGCTCTTGGATGGCGTGTCATGCATATAGACGGAATGCGCGTTGTTAAAATTGATCTTTACAAACCCTAAGGAATTGTCTTTCCAGGGCTGCTGCCGGTAGGTGTAATTATAAACAGCTGGCGAATTCCAGTTGATCGCGCGCGGATTGAGTTTGCCTTTGCCGCTATAAGCATCAATTCGATACTCGGACAATATGTCCTTGCCACTGCGTGCATAGAGACGCGCCTTTGGCACAAGATCCTTACGGATGATACTGCGGGGTATAGTCCAGTAAGGATTGAAATTTATCTGATGCACCCGGCTGCGCAGGACAGGTGTCTGCCGGTCGGGCTTTCCGACAACCGCCTCATGACGCGAGACGACTTCATCATTCTCAATCGCTTCAATCTGTGCGGCTGGAATGTTCACAACGACATATTTTTTAGCCGTGGACCGAGTGAGGGTGCGCAGGCGTGACAGGTTGGTTCGAAGCTGCCGTAACCGCGTCTCGGCCGTCACGTTGAGGGCCATGACTGTCCGTCTGTTGATTTCCCCGGTGACTTTCAGACCGTGACGGCGCTGAAAATTCTTTACTGCAGCTTGCATATAACGATCGTATCTCTTCGAATATCTGCGAGATGGGGCAAGATCATGGGTAAGTTCGAGATGCTGACGCAGCGTGGCGACGGAGGAATGACGCTTGCCGGGACGCAACTTAACCATTGGCATAGGCCTCCACCCCCCTCTTGCAACAATCGTTTCATAATATTTTATGGCCGCCTGGAGCGGTGCGATGTTGGACTTGGAAAGCGTAGGAAAACCCTTGGCGGGGGGTATTGCCCACTCACGTACGATTGAGCGCTCATAGGAAGAGCCGCCGCTCCAGATTTGACCCCAGTGATTCGATCCAGTGTCAGCAAATACAACACTGGGCCAGATGAATGTGATTGCCAGCAAGGCCAGCAAACCAGAGTTAAGCAGCCGAGAGCTAAGCAGGATGACTTTGTGCCTATGCAAAAACTTAATTGGCATTGTCTTATTCCTTTTCAACCGGACACCTTCCGGACAGCAGAATCGCTTCCTGCGCCTGAAGCATAGGACAAACAGGGTTAATAAAGCGCCATTGAATGTCTCATAATAACTTATTCACATCAAAATTACATGAACGTTCGACCCTCGATAATAGCACCTGAAAGATTAGGCGCGGATATTGACGAAACTGCGGATTCAAAATTTTCAGATGGAGGTAAAGTGCAGATCTTGTTCTGATCCCAAAAAATAAAATACCCCGGAGCCAGTAAGACTCCGGGGTGCAGTTAGGCCTTCATTTTTCAGCGGTACTTTAAAGTCGATAGCGGATTTGATCTGCCCAGAAGCGTTCCAGACGCAACAGGGACTGGTTCATGGTATCCAGGTCCGTGTCATTCACTCCGCCAACCTGTTCAAGCGAAGTCATCTGGCGATTGTAGAGATCGTTGATGACATTGCAGATATCCTTGCCCTTGTCAGTCAGACTGACCCGGACAGAGCGCCGGTCGCTGTTGGAACGCTCGTGATGAATATAACCGGCTTCCACCAGCTTCTTCAGATTGTATGAAACGTTCGAACCGAGATAGTAGCCCCTGCTTCTCAGCTCGCCCGCGGTCAGTTCGGCTTCACCGATATTAAACAGCAACAGTGCCTGCACGCTATTTACATCGGTGCGGCCAATGCGTTCAAATTCGTCTTTGATGACATCGAGCAACAGCCGGTGCAGCCGCTCAATCATCCGCAGAGATTTAAGATAGTGCTCCTTCAGTGCATCTTTTTGGGGCACCGTCTCGTGACTTATGTCCAAGGCGACACTCATATCCTGCCTCTTTATGTTTGATTTCTCCCCTAGTAACGAGAAGCCTACAGGATACCCGCTAAAATCAGCTTAAGAGGAAGGCTTAAGAAAGGATTAAAATTTTAACTACCCTCAAGCGAATGGATTTATTGGCTTAAAATCTCCAGTTTCCAGTGGTTCAAACATTGCTTCCACCATGTCATCACTCACCTCTTTTAAGGTGGATTGGGCCCATTTTGGCTTCCCGTCCTTATCAATTAACAAGGATCGAATACCCTCATACACCTCATCGCCGGTCAAAAAATGATGGGCAAGACGGGCATCGAGCGCGAGAGCGGATTCAAGCGAGGGCTGCCCGCATTTGCGAAGCTGATGAAAGGCCACCTTGAGGCTGAGCGGTGAATTTTTATCCATACGCCCGGCTGCGTCTCTCGCCCACGCGGACTCTTCTCCTGTCGCGTCATCGAGCGAACCAATAATGTCTTCCACTGAATCACCGCCAAAATGACGGTCGATACGTGCCTGCATTTCCAGCAGACCGGAGGGTCCAGGATCCACATTCCGCTCATCCAGAACAGGGTCTATCGGGTCGGCTTCGCTCATGGCCATCTGGATCGCATCAAATTCACTTTTGTCGATGCAATGGGTCAGCAGTCCAAGCGCATAGGCATCGGCCCGCCCGATCTGTGTTCCTGTAAGAGCGAGAAATAGTCCAATTCGCCCTGGCATGCGTGTCAGAAAGTGAGTAGCGCCAACATCAGGGAAGAAACCAATAGCGGCTTCGGGCATGGCAAACCGGTAATTTTCTCCGGCAACTTTATGGGTGCCATAAAGCGAAATCCCGGCGCCGCCGCCAAAAACATAACCATCCATGAGGGACACATGGGGCTTGATGAAACGGTCGAGCGTCCAGTTGTGCTGATATTCAATGGTGTATTGCTCTAAGATGGCGTTGACTTTTCCGCTTCTCCACCATTCATACAGGGCTTTCAGATCACCTCCGCTGCAAAAAGCGCGTCCGCCAGAAGATTTCAGCACCACGCCGTAAATATCCGCATCCCCGGCCCACGCAATATAGTTTTTTTCCATACCAGCGATCATGTCATAACTGATCGCATTCAAAGCCTTCGGCCGGTTCAATGTGACGAGGCCGCATCGGTTTTTTGTCTCAAACAGGATGTCTGTAATTTTACCCATTGTTCCCCAACGATTGAAATTGCCTTGGTATTAGGGTCCTGACCCTAGCCAGATTGGACCTATACATCGGACTTGAGAAACCACAAGGCGCTGTTTCGCCACGCGGCTGGATCCATCAAAGCTTTGGTTTCCCTGAATGTCCGGTAAATCCTTCGCACCTGTCGTCTTGAACACAATATACGCAGGGGCGATGGTCAGCGCGTTGGCGCTCCCTTCCCTTGCCCAACAAGTCCCGGCCCAACAAGTCCCGGCCCAAATACGAGATTTTATCCCGTTAGGTATCGTGTCTTATCCCACTGGCGAGCGGCAGCGCGCGATGATAGTTTGCACCTGAAGACCATATCCTGGATCATTGTAACGCCGGTAATATTGAGCCCATGCCTTCATCCAAACGACCCGTTTCCCTGGGCGACGAGCGCGCAAAGCGTTCAGATGCCCGCGCAAAGCGTTCAGATGCCCAAGTGACCTCTCACCCGGACACGCTGGCAGATGCTCTGGGACAGGGGTTTCCCGCCACACGAATGCGCCGCAATCGCCGTGCGGACTGGTCGAGACGGATGGTCGCGGAAAACACCCTCACCCCAAACGACCTGATATGGCCAATATTCGTGGCCGATGGCAAGAATACGCGCACACCAATTGAGTCCATGCCCGGTGTGGAACGGCTGACGATTGACTGCGCCGTTGAAGCGGCGCAAGAGGCGGCGGATTTAAATATCCCGGCCATGGCGCTGTTTCCCTACACGGATCCGAATCTGAGAGATGAAGCAGCTTCAGAAGCGTTCAATCCGGATAATCTCGTATGCCAGGCGGTGCGTGAGATTAAGGCCAAGGTGCCGAATCTGGGTCTCATCTGCGATGTTGCCCTCGACTCTTACACGAGCCATGGTCATGACGGGCTGCTGACCGGCGACGTCATTGACAATGACAGGACGCTGGAGGCGCTGGTGCGCCAATCTCTGGTGCAAGCCGAGGCCGGGACCGATATCATCGCGCCATCCGACATGATGGACGGGCGTATCGGCGCCATCCGCGCCGCGCTTGAACAAACCGGGCGCAGCGAGACTCAAATCATGTCCTATGCGGCCAAATATTCATCGGCTTTTTATGGCCCGTTCAGGGAGGCGACAGGTACCAAAGCAACGCTCAAGGGAGACAAGCGCACCTATCAGATGGATCCGGCGAATAGCGATGAGGCGTTGCGGGAGGTTGAGCTTGATATTGCGGAAGGGGCAGACATGATCATGGTGAAGCCTGGCATGCCTTATCTTGATATTATCGCGCGCGTAAAGGACGCTTTTGCCATGCCGACATTTGTCTACCAGGTCTCTGGCGAGTATGCGATGCTCACCGCCGCCGCGCAAAATGGCTGGCTGGATGGAGAGCGTGTCATGATGGAAAGTTTGCTCGCTTTCAAGCGTGCGGGAGCCGACGGCATACTCACCTATTTTGCCCCGCAAGCGGCTCGGCTGCTGTATCGGGCTAAATAGCATGACTGGAAAAGCAGATCAGGATTACGCGGTCTCTTTTGAAGATATCCAAGCCGCGGCAGAAACCCTTATAGGCCATGTCGTTCGCACGCCGCTTATTGCAGCGCCCAAAATATCTGCCCTGACCGGGGCGGATATTTTCGTCAAATACGAAAATCTGCAATTTACAAATTCATTCAAGGATCGCGGCGCGTATCTGAAACTCGCATCACTCAATAAGGATGAATGCAAACGCGGCGTCATAGCCATGTCAGCGGGCAATCACGCTCAAGCGGTTGCCTATCACGCCGCGCGGCTTGGCATCCCTGCAGTGATCGTCATGCCTGAAGGGTCACCATTCGTAAAAATTGGCAACACGGAGGCGCTTGGCGCTGAGGTGGTGCTGTCGGGTGAAACGCTCACCGAGTCCCGTGTTAAAGTGGAAGAAATCGCCAAGGATCGTGACCTCATTTTGGTCCACCCCTATGACGACCCTCTGGTCATCGCGGGTCAAGGTACGGTCGGGCTGGAAGTCCTGGCCGACAAGCCGGATCTAGACATGCTTGTCATCCCCATTGGCGGTGGCGGGTTGATGGCCGGTTGCGCCATTGCCGCGAAGGCGATCAAGCCAGATATCGAGATTATCGGCGTTGAAGCAGCACTCTTCCCTTCCATGTATCACGGAATTCGTGGTGAACAGCCGGTCTGCGGCGGTCAAACCCTGGCTGAAGGCATTGCGGTCAAGGCTGCGGGAGATCTCACTTTGCCAGTTGTCAGGGATCTCGTTTCAGACATTATCCTTGTGGATGAAACTGCAATCGAAAGTGCTATTTGCACTCTGCTTACCATTCAGAAAACCATGGCTGAAGGTGCTGGAGCTGCAGGTCTGGCCGCGATTATGCAGGAGCAGGATCGTTTCAAGGGCAAGAAGGTCGCCCTCGTGCTCACGGGGGGAAATATCGATCCGCGCATATTGGCCTCGATTGTTGTGCGCGGGCTTGAACATGAAGAGAAGATCATCTCCCTCAGGATCACGATCTCTGATCAGCCTGGTGTGCTGGGTATAATCGCCACTATGCTGGGGGACGCCGGCGCCAATATTCTGGAAGTATCACACCGCCGCATGTTTCTCGAAGTCCCCGCCAAGGGAGCAAAGCTGGATTTTGTGATCGAGACCAAGGATGCGGCGCACGCCAGGCAGGTGATGAAGAGTATTAGTGCCGCCGGCTTCGAGGTGGTGCGTCTAGTTGGAGAGGCTGACTCCGAATTCGGTACCTATTAAGCCCCATGGTCAGCACGCACTTGCTAGGATCCATAATCATTACCATCTAAGAGATGAACTTTTGAACTCCCAACCCAAAGAGGCCATACCTGATGCCAAGCGTGTCGCATAGCGGATCAAGCAACAGCAATCCCGACCGGATAATCTTCAACTCTTCCGACAAACCCCATGCTTATGATCCGGTCAGCCAGAGTGAGTATTTCAAAGACGTGCTGGGCCGGCGCATCATGGCGTTCGCAGTCGATTTCTTTATCATTTTTGTATTTTCAATGGCGGTCAATGTACTGCTGTTTTTTGCAGGCATCTTTACGTTTGGCCTCGCATGGCTTTTGTTTGGCCTCGCATTTCCCGCCGTGGCGCTGTCTTACACGGCCTACACCTTGAGCAGTCCTGAATCCGCAACCATTGGCATGCGCGTCATGGAGTTACAGATGCGTACCTGGTATGGCGCACCGATGTATGCCCTCCTCGCCGCATTCCATGCCATTATTTTTTATGTGTCGATCACTTTCTTCACCCCGTTTATCTTGCTTGTTGCGCTCTTTATGCGGCGCAAGCGCTGCCTGCACGATTTCATTGCTGGTACTATCGTGATCAATACTGATACCAAGGCCAAATCCTACAAACGGACATAAGCGTAAATCTACATTTCCCGTTATAAAAAGGCGACAGAAAGGTGATTCTGTCCCCATACTCGGGGGATGACAAGTCTTGGCATAGAATACGGACACATGTGGATGACGTTTGCCGTCATTCTTGCCGCCATTACCCTGTTTGCGATTGACCGGATACCGCTGGAACTTTCAGCCGGTCTGACGGTCCTTGCCCTGCTTCTGCTGTTTTATTTTTACCCTCTCCCGCTGGAGGATGGCAAAAGCGCTATCACCATCACAACCCTTCTGGCCGGTTTCGCCAACCCGGTCGTGTTCACCATTATTTCCCTGCTCATGGTCGGTCAGGCGCTGTTTCAAACCGGTACTATTGAGAAAACCACCGAGATATTCAGTCGTCTCGTCAAGGTCGCACCGTCCGCTGCCCTGGCATTCACGCTCATTGTCGCCGCCATAATGAGTGCATTTTTGAACAATACGCCGGTGGTTGTTATATTCATTCCAATCCTGAGCGCTCTTGCGGCCCGGCTCGGAAAAACGGCGGCTCACGTGCTGATGCCGCTTAGCTTCATTACCATCCTCGGCGGCATGACCACGTTGATCGGTTCATCCGCCAACCTTGTAGCTGCGGCTGTCGTCGAAGCCAGTGGCGGCATCCGTGTGGGTTTCTTCGATTTTGCCGTACCGGGCATTTTTCTCGCCTCGCTGGGCGCGCTCTATGTGCTTTTCGTGATACCTCGCCTCATCAAGCCAAGTCCGGCGCTTGGGCAAAGATCCAGCAAGCGCGGCAAGCAGTTCATCGCGCAAATCCGGCTGGGAGAAAATCACCCCTGGCTCGGAAAACGCTCAACCACAGGAATGTTTCTGGACCTCAAGCATATGACGGTCAGGCTGGTTCAGCGCGCCGGCAGATCCATCCTGCCGCCTTTTGAGGACATGGAATTCCAGCAAGGCGACGTGGTGATGATTGCCGCCACCCGGCACACCCTGATGAACGCGATTGCGCAGAACCGCACTCTCATTAGCGATACGGGGCAGCAGGCAAAAGTGGGCGCGGATGGCAACGCGCCATCAACACAGGAGGAACGCGAACGCCTGATCATGACCGAAGTTGTGATTGCCCCAGGATCAAACAGGATAGGCCGCACGGTGAACCCCGAGCGTTTCAAACTTGAAACAGGTTGCGTGCTGCTGGGTATTGAGCGTCACAGCCGCATGATGCGCGCACCGATGAATGAAATAGGGCTTGTTGCGGGTGATGTGCTGTTGTTGCTCGGCACGCCGGGCGCCGTGCGTTCGTTGCGAGAACACCGCGATCTCCTGCTGTTGGCGCGCTCACGCGCGGAACTCCCAGTGCCTCATCACGCCAAGAGCGCATTTGCAATCTTTGTAATCATGGTGCTCTGCGCCGCAAGCGGGCTGGTTCCGATCGCCATAGCCGCCATGGCCGGAGCAATTGCAATGATTCTGGTGGGCGCGCTGACCCTGCCGCAGGCGGCTCGCGCTTTTGATTCAAAAATATTCATGCTTATCGGCACCGCTTTTGCCATGTCAGTTTCGCTCGAAGCCACAGGCGGCGCGCAATTCCTTGCGCATGGCGTAGTTGAAATATTCTCGGGCTGGGGTCCGGCAGTGCTTCTTTCAGCTTTGTTTCTGCTTATCGCCATACTCACAAATTTCCTGAGCAACCATGCGACCGGCGCCCTGTTTGCGCCCATTGTGGTGAGCGCCGCCAATGAAATCGGCGCCGACCCAGAACCCTTCATTTACGGCCTAATTTTTGCGATCAACTGCTCTTTCGCCACGCCCATTGCCTACCAGACAAATCTCATTGTCATGGGGCCAGGGCATTACCGTTTTCGCGATTTCATGGTTGCCGGCATCCCTTTGATCTTGATCATATGGATTGCATATTCATTGTTCGCTCCGTTCTATTTCAACATGTGATAGCATCGAATTCGGCGAAGAGAATCAATCAAGCCAAACCCGGGTGTTAATGTGAGCGAACACAAGGTCGATTTTCCGCAATTTTACATCACGACGGCGCAGCCTTGCCCGTATCTTCCCGGCCGGCAGGAGCGCAAGCTGTTTACGCATTTGTCAAATGGCCGACCCAGCGCGCTCGTCGATAATCTTCTTAAAGGCGGGTTCCGCCGCAGTCAGAATATTGCCTACACACCCTATTGCGATGGCTGCAAGGCCTGCGTGCCGGTGCGAATTCTGGTCGATGAATTCAAGTCTGGCCGAACATTCAAGCGTGTGACCAAGGCCAACAGTGACTTGAAAATAGAACGGCTCGGACCGGTGCCGACATCGGAACAATATTCGCTGTTCCGCGCCTATATCGACCAGCGCCATGGCGATGGCGGCATGGCGGATATGAGTGTGCTCGATTACGCGATGATGGTTGAGGACAGTGTCGTAAATACATTTCTCACAGAATACCGTGCGCCAGAGCAAACGACGCCCGACGACGGCGACATCAGCAAAATTGATGTTAAAAACCCGCTCATTGGCGTCACATTAAGCGACCGGTTGAGCGATGGCATCTCCCTGGTCTACAGCTTTTTCGAGCCGGATATAATTTCCAGGAGCCTTGGCACTTACATGATTCTGGACCATGTAAAATTGGCCCGCAAACTCGGGCTGCCATATGTTTATCTCGGCTACTGGATCAAGGACTCCACCAAGATGTCCTACAAAACCCGGTTTGGACCTCAGGAATTCCTCACATCTGATGGATGGGTGCGCCCCGGACAGGTTGCCGGTATTTAGTGCGTTTTATTAGAATTTCGGGCCGAACAGATTGTCCTTGGGGAAGCCCTTGGGCGGCAAACGTCCGGCCTGCGCACGAGACCCTGTCCAGTCGCGCAGTTCCGTCACGGTCCAGGTGCGGTTTGAAGAATCTATCCAGGTCAGCCCCTCTTTTTTCGAATAAATTTTGGTGTCCGCCATACCACCATCCTTGTAGCGCTGAAGTTTTACGCCGCGACCGCGTGTCATTTCATTGAGTTCACCAATCGGGAAACAGAGCATTTTACGGTTCTCGCCCACAACCGCTACCATATCTCCATTCACTGGAGCGCACACCAGGGCTTCATCCGGCTCGGTTACATTCAGAACCTGTTTGCCCTTTTTAGTCATGGCCACCACATCATCCTCGTTCACCACAAAGCCGTATCCGGCGGTGGATGCAACCAGCAGCTTTCGGCCGGGCTGATGAACGAACATCTCCGTAATTTCGTGATTTTCTTCCAGATCGATCATGAGCCGCACGGGCTCTCCGTGGCCGCGCCCTCCGGGCAATTTATCGGCGCTGAGTGAGTAGAATTTGCCGTTGGTGGCAAACAGGACCAGGGTATCGGTGGTTGATCCTGGCCGGGCGCGTTTCAACTCGTCTCCGTCCTTGAATTGCAGGGCGGACATATCCTCCAGATGACCCCTCAACGCGCGAATCCATCCCTTTACGGAAAGGACAACTGTAACCGGCTCCTTTTCGATCATGGCAGTAGCGATATCGACTTTGATTTCTGGCGCGTCGGCGAATGTTGTACGCCTGCGCCCGAGTTCGGTTTTAGCGCCGAACCTGGTTCTGATATCCTTGATTTCAGAGGCTATATGCGTCCACTGCAGTTTTTCTGATTTGAGGAGTTTCTGAAGTTCGTCACGTGCGCCCTTAAGCTTGTCATTCTCGGTGTGGATTTCCATTTCTTCAAGTTTGCGCAAAGATCGCAGGCGCATGTTCAAAATAGCTTCGGTCTGCACATCGGTAAGCTTGAAGGTTTTCATTAATTCCTTCTTCGGCTCATCCTCAAAACGGATGATCCGGATGACCTCATCGAGATTGAGATAGGCAATCAAATACCCGTCGAGGACTTCCAGGCGGTGTTCAATCTTGGCGAGGCGGTCTGTTGAGCGGCGTATAAGCACAACCTGACGATGGTCGAGCCATTCTCGAAGCACCTGGCGCAAAGAGAGCACGTTAGGCACCTTGCCGCGGCTCAGGACATTCATGTTGAGCGGGATTCTGGATTCCAGATCGCTCGCCCTGAAAAGAGATTCCATCAGCAGATTTGGATCGACGGACCGGCTTTTGGGCTCAAGTACAAGGCGAATTTCTTCAGCCGATTCATCACGGATATCAGCAAGCAGAGGCAATTTACGCGTTTGCATGAGATCGGCAATTCTCTCGATCAGGCGCGCTTTTTGGATTTGATAAGGAATCTCGGTAATGACAATGCAATAACCGCCACGGCCCAATTCTTCCTTCTCCCATCGAGCGCGGATGCGAAAACCGCCACGACCTGTCTTATAGGCCTCGATAATCGCGTCCCTCGGCTCGACGATAATGCCGCCGGTGGGCAAGTCCGGACCGGGTATAAATTCGGTCAGCTTCTCAATGCTTGCATTGGGAAATTTAATCAGATGCAGGGCGGCGTCGCACAACTCGCCCGCATTATGCGGAGGAATACTCGTCGCCATACCGACCGCAATTCCCGTCGCACCGTTGGCCAGCAGATTAGGAAAATTGGCGGGCAGGACGCTAGGTTCATTTTCCTCGCCATCATATGTCTCACTGAAATCGACGGTATCGTCACCGATATCTTCCAGAAGGGCCGCGGCCACATCGGTCAATTTGGCCTCGGTGTAACGCATGGCTGCGGCGTTATCGCCGTCGATATTGCCAAAATTACCCTGCCCGTCGATCAGCGGATAACGAACAGCAAAATTTTGAGCCAGACGCACCAGCGCGTCATAGACCGCCTGATCTCCATGCGGATGATATTTGCCGATTACATCGCCCACCACGCGGGCGCATTTTTTGAATCCGCCTTCCGGGTCAAGCTTCAATTGCTGCATGGCAAACAGCAGGCGCCTGTGAACGGGTTTTAACCCATCACGCACGTCAGGCAGCGCCCGATGCATGATTGTGGACAGTGCATAGGCAAGATAACGCTCTTCAAGAGCCTCGCGCAGATTTACCGATTCCGCGCCGCCGCCTGTGGTTCCATGTTCGCCCATGGCTCACGATTAACCCACAGAGCTGAGTCGCACAACTTTGATTGGCCCAATATTGGCGAACTTTTTTAGCCGTCAAATATAACTTGCAAACGCGCGCGCGCGGCCGGTGGCTTTAATGCGCGTGGCCCCCAGACATGCTTATCCAGGAAATAACCCGTGAGCCGGAAGCCCTCAGCTATGTCCGCCTCTCCAGGTCCAGAATTGTTCCCATTAGCCGTAAGAAGGAAAGCGGGGAGCGGCAATATTTTGTCCTTGTATGGCTCTCCTGCCTTGCGGCTGACCGCGCGCCCTGTTTTGGGTGACACATAGACAAGATCGTCAGTTTCCCCCGTCGCCGCGCAGGTATCGAGGTCGAGACCGAAGCCAAGCTCATTGAGCAAGCCCATTTCCCACCGCACAAGCAGTGCCGGCCAGTGATCGCCTTCCGAGAGGGCTGACAGCACAACACGGGTGGCGTCATAGAGTGGGGCATGAGGTTCGCGTTCGGGAAGCAGCCGCGCCAGTGCGCTGAGTGTGTTCAATCCTGCCAGGGCCGCCCGCTCATCGAAAATCCGCGCTGCGTAGGCTTCTTCCAGCTCAAGGGTGTAGCTGCCGAGATGTTCGAAGAGCCTTGCACGCCACGCGGCCCGCACAAGATTCCCCGCTTGCAGTACCGGCCTGAGCCGTTTGGAGCGCCCGCCCCGCACCAATCCCAGATGCCGGCCATGGTCACGCGTCAGCAGCTCTGCAATCGCACTGGTTTCACCATGGGCGCGTGAGGAAAGAACAATGCCTTCATCAGACCATTGCATCGCTTTAGCTTATCCTCAGTTCCCGGGCTCAGTTCTCGGGAAAATCGAGCCCCATTTCCTGATAGCGCTCGGGGTCATCACCCCATTTGGAGCGTACTTTTACAAACAGAAACAAATCCACCCTTACGCCGAGTATGTCGCTGAGTTCCTTGCGCGATTCCATGGAAATATTCTTGATGGTTTGGCCCTGTTTGCCGAGCACTATTTTTTTCTGGGTATCGCGCATGACGTAAACCGTCTGTTCAATACGTACCCCGCCCCGCCTGAGTTTCTTCCAGGCTGTTGTTTCCACCGTCGATGCATACGGCAATTCCTGATGCAGCCGAAGGGTCAGTTTTTCCCGTGTGATTTCCGCCGCCAGATGCCGCATTGGCGCATCAGAAATCTGATCCTCCGGATAGAGCCAGGGACCTTGAGGTGCTGCTTTTGCCAGATGTTGCTTTAGTTCCGCCACGCCATCTCCGGTTAACGCGGAGATCATGAAAATTTCCTCAAAATCAGAATAGCGGCTTACATCTTCAATGAGAGACAGCAATGCGTCTTTTTTGACGAGATCCACCTTGTTCAATATAAGCAATTTTTTGCCAGCCAAATCTCGCATTCGTTCAAGTATCGCGCGCACTTCCGCATCAAGACCCTTGGCGGCATCGATAAGCAGCAACGTCATGTCAGCATCATGCGCGCCGGCCCATGCGGCATTGACCATTGCGCGGTCCAGTCGCCGTTTGGGTGCAAATATGCCTGGCGTGTCGACGAGAATAAGCTGGCTTTTCCCCTCCATGGCAATACCGCGAATGCGTGTGCGCGTGGTCTGCACCTTATGGGTGACTATCGAGATTTTCACCCCGGTCATCTGATTTATAAGTGTCGACTTGCCTGCATTTGGCGCACCAATCAGGGCTACAACAGCACAACTCGTTTGCGCATTGGCTGCGTCCCTGTCCGCCGGGGTTTCAGTTTTGGTCATTTTTCCATATGCCTTCACGCATCAACAGGGCACTCGCTGCACCCTGTTCAGCAATACGTTTGCTTGGTCCCATACCCTCGGCCGGTTCGCATCTCTGTACCTCCACCTTGATGATGAATATTGGGGCATGGTCCGGCCCCTGACGCGAAATATCTGTATAGAGTGGCAAATCAAGGCCACGCCCCTGGGCCCATTCCTGCAGTGCAGATTTCGCATCCCTCATTGGTGCGGAATTATCATTCACCTTGTCATCCCATAGCGTTCGGATAATGGACCGGGCCGCGTCATACCCCGCATCAATAAATATGGCTCCAAGAACCGCTTCGCATGCATCCCCTAAAATGGTCAGTTTGCCACGCCCGCCGCTGCCGGCTTCGCTGGAGCTCATGATGACATGGTCGCCAAGCTTCAACCCTTGAGCGACTTCCGCGCAGGTCTCCTTGCGCACCAGCCGGTTGAACCGCTGCGCGAGATCGCCTTCCTGATCATCGGGATACCGTTCAATCAGAAGTTCCGCGATGACCAGTCCAAGCACGCGGTCGCCGAGGAATTCCAGACGCTCGTAATCATAGGTTCTGGGACCGCGTGTGCGGGCGCTGGCATGAGTCAGAGCGCGCTGCAACAAGCTGGAATCCGCAAATTCATGACCCAGCTTGCCGGTCAGTGCGTCAAGAGATTTGTTTGACGCTTTTGGCACCCTGAACCTCCACAGACCCTAGTCTACCAGCTGGAGAAATCTGCCCCACCGGATAAATAGCGGCCAGCGCCATATCTCCCAGAAGCGGGAATCACCACCGACGGAGAAGAAAATAATTTCGGCGCGGCCAATAAAATTTTGCAACGGGACATAGCCAACCGCGTTGGTTACCCGGCTGTCGGTGGAGTTATCCCGATTATCACCCATCATGAAGTAGTGACCTTCGGGCACCTTAAAGACTTCGGTATTGTCACTAATACCCTGGCGCACCAGATCAAGGACCGGATAAACGACACCGTTAGGCAGTGTTTCATTATAACGCGCAACGCGACGGATATTGCCGAATGAATCTTCCATCTCGAAATCCTCAACACGCCGGCGGGTGACAGCCTTGCGATTGATGTGCAATACCCCATCGATCATCTGAATTTCATCGCCAGGCAGCCCGATCACGCGTTTGATATAGTCGGTCTTGTTGTCTCTGGGGAGCTTGAACACGGCGACATCGCCGCGTTTTGGCTCTGAAGCCCATATACGCCCATCAAACAGGTTTGGCGAAAACGGTAGCGAGTATTTTGAGTATCCGTAACTGAACTTCGAAACGAAAAGATAGTCGCCCACCAGCAGCGTTGGGATCATTGATCCTGATGGAATATTAAACGGCTGATAGAAAAACACCCGTACGATCATGGCCAGAATCAGCGCATGAATGACGACACGTATCGTGTCCGACATTCCTCCGCTTTTGTCCTCGCTTTGAGACTTTTTCGTCTCGGTCTCTATTGCCATGTTTGTGGGTTCCTTTCCGGCGCCGGTAATTCCGGCGTTTTTTTTGCTGACGCTCCTATAGCGGCAAGATGGTTGCAAAGCAAACGGCACAGCGCAGGTGTAAAAGTGCACGGCAATCAGATATTCATGCCCTGAGGAATTGCCGAAATGATGACGATGGCCTGGGCATGCGGAAAGTCATCGGTAATGGTCAAATCAATTCGCGTGCCGCATCCCTCCGGCGTCATGCTCACAAGCCGTGCGGCTGCGCCACCGGTGAGCTCCAGAGTTGGACGGCCCGAAGGGAGGTTGACCACTCCCATATCACGCCAGAAAACGCCGGAGCTAATACCTGTCCCTAATGCTTTTGCGCAGGCTTCCTTGGCGGCAAAGCGTTTGGCGTAAGAGGCCGCGCGTTGATTGCGCCGATCCGAGCGCTGGCGCTCAATATCGGTATATATCCGGTTCAGAAAGCGCTCACCATAACGCTCAATAGTTTTTTCAATTCGCCGGATGTCGATGAGGTCGTTGCCAAGACCAATAATCATTCAGAGTGCCCTCAAATAGCGAAGCGGTAGAACAAATATAACCAGTCCTCATACAGCGAAGCGGTAGGACATACCTAATGGGTGCTCAGGCGCTCGCACGGCCGCTGGCCTGCGCACGCGCATTGTCCATGAGCACGCGCATGCGCCCTATGGTGGATTGCAACCCGCTGAAAATGGCCTCACCAATCAGAAAGTGTCCGATGTTCAATTCAACGATTTCAGGCATCGCCGCAACGGCATCGACTGTATCGAAGTTAAGCCCGTGGCCAGCATGTACTTCAAGGCCTTGCTTGCTTGCTGTGCGCGCGCACTCCGCCAGCCGGTCAATTTCACGAGTAATATCGGCGCCATCGCGCAGCAGGGCAGCTTCGCAATAGGGCCCGGTGTGAAGTTCAACGATATCAGCCCCAACCGCCGCGGCAGCGTCAATCTGATGCCCGTCGGGATCAATAAATAGAGAAACACGAATGCCCTTGTCTTTCAGCTGGCGGATAAAATGCGGTAGCTGATTTCCTTTGGCTGCTGCGTTCAGGCCGCCTTCGGTGGTCACTTCCTGACGTTTTTCGGGGACCAGGCAGCAGGCATTTGGAACATGCTTCAGGCCGATTTCCAGCATCTCGCTGGTTACGGCCATTTCCAAATTCAGGGGTTGTGAAATTTCCGACATGAGCCGCGTAATATCGTCATCTGAAATATGCCGCCGGTCTTCGCGCAAATGCGCCGTGATGCCATCAGCGCCGGCCTCGGCGGCCAGATTAGCCGCGCGAACAGGATCGGGATGCCCTCCTCCGCGCGCATTTCGAATGGTCGCGACGTGATCAATGTTCACGCCCAAGCGCAGATATGGGATCTTGTCACTGTTTTGAGTCATGTTTGTTTCTCCTGCCGGTCATGCTTGCGCCGGCTGTCCTCGCCCCAATGCACGCTGCTTTTTGCGTCTGCGCTTGTCGCGATATGTTTCAGAAGCCTTTTTCACAATGAAATAAGCTATCGAACCTATAAGGATACCAATCGGAACTCCCCCAATGGTCATCGGTTTTATCAAAGGCCAGAGTTGATCAAACGTATGGTCGAATATCTCTACGGACAAATCGATATTGTCTGCCTTTGTATCCTCGCCGAGCGCCCAACTGCCGAGCTTGTAAGATGCAATCCAGATGAATGGAAAGGTCAGTGGATTTCCAAAAAACGTCCCCATAGCTGAAGCAAGAATGCTGGAGCGCGTGATCCAGGCGAGGAGTCCCGCCAGAAGAAAATGCAAACCCAGAAACGGCGTACAGGAGGCGAACACGCCAGTGGCGCACCCAAGCGCGATTGAATGGGGAGTGGCGCGCAGCCTCCACAAACGGTAAGCGACGTACCGCGTTGAGCGGCTCCAGTTGCGGCGCGGCCACAACCATACCCTTACCTTCTCGCTCCATTGCGGCGGTTTACGACGCCCAAACAGCATTCAAAGCCTCATTCAGTTCATCCTTTCCGGTCCCGAGCGGCAGGATGGGATGAAAATATGATTTTATCATATGTAGAGATTGTAAACGCTCTGTGCGACATTTAACGATAAGAATAATAAAGTCATTTGAGTCCACGGCTTCCGGGCTTTATCGCCGGAATAGCTTCAAGTTCCGCCGGAATTTGTTCTGGCGGGTAAATTGGAATGTCCAGAACGGCCAGCGCAACCAGTGGAACGCCAATATCGGCCTTGCCACCCGAACGATTGACGAGACAGCAGCCGGCGATAACGTTAGCTCCGTGCTCGCTCGCAGCAGCGATACATTCGCGAGAAGACAGTCCCGTTGTCACAACATCCTCGACCATCAGACACCGCGCGCCTTCAGGAATTTCAAATCCGCGCCTCAATGTGAAAGAACCATCCACACGCTCAAAGAAAATTGTCGGACGATTCAGTTGCCGGCCCATCTCATACCCGACAATTATGCCTCCCATGGCGGGAGCAAAGACAAGATCAATTGGTTCAGAAACTTCGGATTTTACCTTGGCGGCAAGGGCGGAACAGGCTCTCTCCGCGCGTTTGGCATCCATCAAAAAGCGTGCGCATTGCAAATAGGCGCCGCTATGCTGCCCTGAAGAAAGCACAAAATGCCCTTCCAGCAGAGCTTCAGCCTTGCGCATCTCATCAAGAAATTCGTCTGTATTCATGAATGCTCATTCCAGGCGGCGCGTGAGGGTTGAGAAAACACTTCACGTCAGACCCGGTTCCTATATCTATTCGTGTGATCGTTTGATGTCGCTAACCACGGATTTTGAACGTAGTCCGGAAATGATTTCATTGAGGTGAGAAAGATCCCATACCTCAAGATCAATCAGCAACTCCGTATAATCTTTAGCTTCGCGGTTCATTTTAACATTTTCGATATTCCCTCCCGCTTCACCAATGATCTGGGCAATTTGAGCAAGAGTT
>CAYOEI010000308.1:0-2517 GCA_964402825.1 uncultured Hyphomicrobiaceae bacterium | reverse complement strand
CGGCCCTCAAGGCCGCGGCCGAGAGCGGCACCGACAGCGATATCAAAGCTGCCCGCTCGCTGTTTCTCAAGTTAAAGCCGGGCGATCGAAAAGCCGCGTTGACGATGATTGATGATCGCCTTTAGCGGCAGCACTGACGAGAGCATTGTCAGGCAATGTCCGCTTTGGGTCAAAAGCAGACATAAATCACGGCCTCTCAGAGAGTCCGCTTTACCCCCGAAAGCAGACATTTAACGGCTGCACCCCAAACTATTACTGCTTTCTCCAATGGTCTCGGTTGGCTACGGTAGTGATCGTGTCGCCGCAATTCAATCTGAGCACCGATCGTCAATTTTGGGAGAAGAACGCATGATCAAGATTCACAACCTTTTGGTCCCGGGAACAGCCCTCGCCGTCGCCGGTATCGTCATTGCCGGGATCGCCGTAAACGATGTACGCAGTCAGACGATGAAGGACTGCTGCGACGATGCAGCCGTCAATTATTCCAAGGATTTGTGGAGCGCAATGGAGACAGCTGGTCTCGCTGGCAAGAGCGCAAAAGACGATAAGCCTTACAAGGGTCAGGCCCCGCATGGCGCAGTTCTGGAGACGATCCATTCGGAAGTGACCGTCGGCGGTTACTTTTTCGGATTATTCGGCGGTCAAAAGGGCAAGGTTGTCGTGAAGCGCAACTATGGTGGCGACGGTGTGAGTATTGACGCCGTTTCCAAGGATCGCAAAAAGTTCCTCAAGGCCGTGACCGTGATGTTCAAGCGCGAAGCAGGCTATGACAAGGACAATGGCGACTGGTTCTGGGTAAAATACAAAGCCGATGGCTCCCTACACACCAATCCGAAGGGCATGATGCTCGCCGGACGCGTCATGAAGGGTAAGGACAAGGGCTGCATCTCCTGTCATACGTTAGTCAAGGATAAGGATTATATTTTCGGCAAGCAGAACTAGCGTCTCCGAACCCAACAATCGAAACGCCGGGAATGGCGCCAATCGCAAGAGCAAGATGCTTCAGCGAAGGCCTACGGATCATGTTGCCCATGAACCAAGAGATTGATCTGATCTCGGGTTCAGCAACAATTGTGAAGTTTGCCTGTACTGCCTTTGATCTATAGTGATGGATGTCCGCTTTAGCTCATAAGCAGACATAAACTCACTCAACGTGGAATGTCCGCTTTACCCCAATAGCGGACGTTTTCATCTGCTCAATCCATGCATGGCGCATGCTGATCCCTTCTTCACGAGAAAAGGAGAAGGACCATGCAGTTTGACCATTCTAAGCATATTCAGGATGCCCCCTGGAACAAGGGTAAGCTGATCGGGCAAAAGCCTGCGCTTCAGCTAAAGCACGTCTGGGCCATTCGGACGAAATTACAGCTGGATGGCAAGAAGAGAGATCTGGCACTCTTCAACATGGCCATCGACAGCAAGCTTCGGGGATGTGACGTCGTCGCCCTCAAGATCGAAAATATTGCACCTCATGGGAACGCGATGGATCGTGCGGCCGTACGCCAGAAAAAAACCGACAGACCCGTCAAGTTTGAGATAACGGAGCTGACGCGACAGTCTGTGGATGACTATCTCGCCGAGTCCAACAAAGTTCCCGGCCAGTTCCTGTTCACAAGCAGGTGCGGAAAAAGCACTAGTCTCACCACACGCCAGTATGCACGGCTGGTGGATGCGTGGGTTTTAAGCGTCGGTCTGGACCCTGCGCTCTTTGGAACTCACTCACTCAGGCGGACAAAAGCGACCCTAATTTACCGCCAAACAGGAATCTTAAGAGCTGTGCAGCTTCTGCTCGGTCACACGAAGGTGGAGAGCACAGTCCGTTACCTTGGCATCGAAGTCGATGATGCAATCGCAATCGCAGAAAAGGTCGACGTCTGAAAACAGAGGCAGAGCAGATATGCTCTGCCTCATATCTTTTGGTCCGCTCTCGGGGGTAAAGCAGACATTCCAGGCTGTGAGGTTTGATGTCCGCTATCGGGGGTAAAGCGGACATGGAATTAGCCGCTCAGAATGTCTGCTTATGACCCAAAGCGGACATTCCTCAGAGATACCGGCCAAGCGCAAACCTCTCAATAAAGAGATCATACGCTTCCTTTTGCCGTATCGGATCAAGCTGGCGCCGTCCGCTACGACCCACCGCTAAACCCAGGCCACCCTTTGGTTAGCGAACGCAAAGGCGTTGGCTTGCTTCACCCCACTGCTCCGCCATTGGCCAAATGGAATGCGATCGGTTAGATTGATCCGGTCTTTCTGTAACAATATGTCCTAACTCGTTGAGGGAGGTCGACCCGCCACGCTGCCTGGCAGCGCACACGGTGCTGACTTGTCGTCCCGTGAGCAGACGCTGAAGTGGAGCATGGTGTATGAGGGTAGTTATGTTGGCGGCCGGGATCGGTGCACGGCTCGGATTTACGGCCACGAAGCCTCCACCGAAGATTTTACTGCGCTTCGACGGCAAATCTTTGTTGCAATACCATATCGAAATTCTCAGGCGGCACGGCATAGACGAGTTGGTGC
>CAYOEI010000307.1:0-10028 GCA_964402825.1 uncultured Hyphomicrobiaceae bacterium | reverse complement strand
TTTTTGGGCGCCGGGAAGGATACCTTGATGATCATCTCACCTTCTTCCAGCGCCGTTTCAAACATGGCGGTGAAGAAGTCTTCAGCCGTTATGTCGCGCGCAGTCGTATGGATGGTCGCCCCCAGCGCCGTAAGGGCTGCTGGATAATCCGCCGCCGGGTCATTGTTGGCAATGGATCCACCGAGCGTGCCCAGGTTGCGTACCGCAGGATCGCCGATATTGCTGGCGAGTTCCGCCAATGCCGGAATGACTTTGCCAACCTTATCGCTGTTTGCGACCTCCGCATGCCGCGTCATGGCGCCAATTGTGAGGGTGTTTCCATCAACCGATATTCCGGTCAATTCAGGAATGCGGCCAAGATCGATGATGTCGGATGGCATGGCCAGGCGCTGCTTCATCACGGGCAATATGGTCTGCCCGCCGGCCATATATTGCGGGTCCTCGGCGTCGGCAAAGAGTTTGGCTGCGTCTTCGAGGGTTTTTGGCTGGTGATATTCAAATTCATACATTGCTTCAGGGCCCTAATTGCGCATGGCTTTGGCGCCAGCCAAAACAGCTTTGATAATATTCTGGTAGCCGGTGCAGCGGCACAGATTGCCCTCAAGCCCCTTAACCACGGCGGCCTCGTCGAGGTTGGGCTGCTCGGTTGCAAGGGCGACCGACATCATGACCATGCCGGGTGTACAGAAACCGCATTGCAGGGCATGGGAATCGCGAAAAGCTTCCTGCATGGGATGAAGTTTGCCTTCGCCAGCCAATCCTTCACCAGCCAATCCTTCAATTGTCGTGATCTGCGTTCCGTCAGCCTGGGCGGCAAGCATGGCGCAGCTCGTTACCGCTTTTCCGTCCACATGAACGACACAGGCGCCACACTGGCTGGTGTCGCAACCCACATGTGTTCCGGTCAGACCGAGATGATCGCGCAATAAACTCGAAAGCAGCCAACGCGGTTCGACCTCCGCGGTAACTGGATTGCCGTTCACGGTCATGGATATAACTGGCATCGGTTAGATGAACTCCATTGTGAGGAAGGAAAGCACCGGAATTTGCGCATATAATATATCAAGATAGCAGGCTTGAAAATAACCCGCCGCGAAGTGGCTATCTTCGCTATAGAGAACAAGTGAAGCCAATACAGGCAGGGCTGTGAGGGACTGGAAATGAAGCTCAACGACGAAATAAGAATTGAAGCCACGCCAGAAGAGGTATTTGCCGCGCTCAACGACGCAGACATATTGCGCCGCTCCATCCCGGGTTGCGAGGAGCTTGAAAAAATATCCAGCACCCAGTTCAACGCGCTTGTCCGCACCAAGGTTGGTCCGGTGCGTGCGCGCTTTCGCGGCGAGGTGACATTGTCCGATCTCAATCCGCCGAAAAGCTATACGCTGTCCGGGAAGGGCAAGGGCGGGGCAGCCGGTTTCGCGCGCGGTCAAGCGAGTGTCCAATTATCTGCGGACGGGGGCGCCACGCTGTTGAGTTACAGCGTCAACGCGACGGTGGGCGGGAAACTTGCCCAGCTTGGCGGGCGGCTCATAGACAATGCAGCAAAAAAACTTGCCGCCGAGTTTTTCAAAAATTTCCAGCAAATTGTCGGTGGCGGGGAGTCCGTCGAACCAGAAATGAAAGCATCGTGAGCGAGACCCTTCGTAGTGCGCAAGTCTGGCTCGATGAGGGGCGTGATGTCGTTCTGGCGACGGTTGTCGAGACCTGGGGCTCGGCGCCGGTTCCTGCAGGCGGGCATCTGATTGTTGACGGAGCGGGGGATTTTGCCGGTTCGGTTTCGGGCGGCTGCGTTGAAGCTGAAGTGATTGCACGCTCGCAAGACGTGATCGCCAGCGGCAAGCCTGAACTGCTCGAATTCGGCGTGGACAATGAAACGGCGTGGGGCGTTGGCCTGGCGTGCGGCGGGCGTATCCGGGTATTTGTCGAGAAGCTGGGATAGGCTTTCATGCAAAGAGAAACGTTAAAAGCGTTGCTGGAAGCGCAAGAAGCGCGCCGCGCGCTGGTGCTTATGACACCGCTTGCCGGCGGTGAGGAAGAGCTTGTCGGCGAGGATGCCCTTGAGAAGGGCCAGCCTCTTGTCAAAGAACTCTCCGAATGTTTTCGCAACGGTGGCAGCAAGGTTGTCGAGGGGGAAAACGGTGAGGTTATTCTTCGTGCTTTCCTGCCCGCGCCCAGATTATTTATCATCGGGGCGACCCATATCGCTCAGGTTCTGGTGCGTCTTGCACGCGAAGTTGGCGTTGAACCGTTAGTCATCGACCCGCGAACAGCCTTTGCCACGCAAGAGCGCTTCGCCGATGTGGAGATCATAACTGAGTGGCCGGGAGAAGCCTTAGGTAAATTCAAACTCGACCGGCGCAGCGCTCTCGTCTGTCTGGCGCATGTGCCGGACATTGACGATGAGGCGCTGTGCGCCGCGCTGCCCGGCGAATGCTTTTATATCGGCGCTCTTGGGAGTCGCCGCTCGCACGCCAAACGTGTGGAGCGGTTGAAAGCGCGAGGCTTTAGCGAGGAGGATTTGAGTGTTATTTATGGCCCTGCCGGTCTCGACATTGGCTCGATCAGCCCCGAGGAAATTGCGCTCTCCATCATCGCCGAGGTGGTGAAAAACCTGCGTTCGCAGGGCGGAGGCTAACCAGGTGGCGGAGCTGAAACACGCAGATATACATGCCGTATTGCTGGCGGCTGGCGAGTCGCGCCGTTTTGGAGCTGACAATAAACTGCTGATTGAGATTGACGGCACGCCGCTGGTGCGGCGGGTGGCGGAGCGGCTTGTAAGCAGCCGCGTGGCTGGTGTCATGGTTGTTACGGGTTTCGAGGCTGAACGCATTCGCGAAGCTCTTGCTGGTCTTGATATTCACTTTGTGGAAAATCCGGATTTCGCTGAAGGTCTGGCGGCATCCATAAAATGCGGGATTGCGGCGCTCCCTGAAGATTCTGACGCAGCGATGATTGTGCTGGGCGACATGCCGGGCACGACACAAGCGCTGCTCGACAAGCTGATCGGCATATTTGAAGAGGGGCCTGGTGAAAAAATTGTGTTCCCAGAACGCAAAGGCGGAGCCCAGGGCAATCCGGTGATCTGGCCCGCGCGCTATTTCTCCGAGTTGCTAAAGCTCTCCGGAGACAAAGGCGCCAAGCAACTGATCAGCCAACATCGGGAAGCGGTGCGGCCCGTGCCTGTTGGCGACGAAGTTGCGCTTGGTGACATCGACACGCCCGGCGACCTTGAGGGTTGGCGCGAAGGTGCGGGAGACAAAGGCGGCTAGCCGTCTAGCTCGATACATCCTCCAGGATGACGGAGAGATGGATTTCGGAAATCTTCAGCGCATTGGCGAAATCCTGCAGCCGCTTGCGTTCGCGTGCCGCAACACGCCCGTCAGCCAGAAGCACCAGATAGGACGCCTTTAGAAGTACTTCCTTTACCGGTTTATCCATTGTGGCGTTCGCGATTGAGAGCACGCTTGAGAGATTTTCGCTGCTGGCCCGCAACATTGCCGCTGCTTGCGTGACATCGTGCGTGCTGATGTCCTCGCCGGTTTCATTTGCATAGACGCTGCGAATGACTGCTATCTCATCGGTATCGATCTCGCCATCGGCCGATGCCATGGAGACCATTGCTTGCAGAATGAGCTGCTGGTTTGCGCGGTTAATCATTGCCATCACGATGTTGCAGGCGCGTATAATGCGATTTGCGTATTCTAAATATAACCTCTGTCAGACTTGTTGCTAAAAAAAAGTAACAGCCACATGAATTGGCGCATGCCATTAATGTGTCCTGACCCTAGCTACCTGCATTATTGCCGGAAAGACCATAGCTGGTACATTCAGTATTGTTCAGAGATTGTGGCAGTTGCAAGCGCGCATCAGAGGTCCTAGATTTCACTCATGCGTTGAGGATGAACTCATGATTTTCCAGCAGATGTTCGATCCCGTATCCTGCACCTACACCTATATGCTCGCACGCCGCCATGGCGGGGAGGCGCTGATTATCGATCCCGTGTTTGAGCTTGTGGACCTCTATGTGTCCCTGCTGGAGCGGCTGGATCTGAGGCTGGTGAAGGCCATCGACACTCATTTGCATGCCGATCACGTGACCGGGCTCGGGCGTTTGCGTGATATCACAAAATGCGTCACCGTCATGGGTGAGATGAGCGGCGCCGACGTGGTCTCCATGCGCGTATGCGAGGATGAGAAAATCGACGTGGATGGCATCGAATTGCGCACATTATACACGCCGGGCCATACCGATGATTCCTATTCTTTCGCCGGTCCCGACCGGGTATTCACTGGCGATGCGCTGCTGATCGGCGGCACGGGCCGCACCGATTTCCAGAATGGCGACCCCCGCGCGGGTTACGATTCCCTGTTCAACAAGCTGCTGAAACTGCCCGCCGGGACACTGGTCTTTCCCGCCCACGACTATAACGGCAACACCGCCTCCACCATCGGCTATGAAGCGGCCCACAATCCGCGCCTGCAGGTGAACTCGGCGGATGAATATGCCGACATCATGAACAATCTCAATCTGCCCGATCCGAAGATGATGGATATCGCCGTGCCCGCCAACAAGGCGGTGGGTGCTTCGCTCAGCAAGTATGTGAACGCGGACGAGGAGCTCGATGCGGAGCAGTGCCGCAATGTTTGCGATCATGAGGACGTGATCCTGGTCGATTTGCGTGAAGATAGTGAGCGTGCCCGTGACGGCTGGATCCCAGACTCACTTCACATGCCCTATAACAGTCTGGCCTCTCAGCTGGCGCCTTCAGGCGCACTGACTCGCATCGCAAAAGATCATCAGGGCCATATCGTCCTCTACTGCGCCCATGGCGAGCGCTCCGTGCTGGCGCTGGACACCATGCGCAATGCCGGGTTCAGCGGCGTCAAGCATCTCAAGGGCGGACTTAAAGCGTGGGTTTCATCTGGTGGAGAAGTCAACCGCACCTGATAATGCGACACTGCTGACCAACGTTTCATCGCCGGCTGAGTGACATGATCGGCCATAATTTTCTTCGCTGGTTTCTCAATAATTTTTCCAAACGGATTGTCGCGCGGTGGGGCGCATACCCCATTTTTGCTTCATCGGTGATCGTGTAATATTTGGCTGTATCTATTATGATAAAGGCAAATACTATCGCCATACGGATTGCCGCCAGATGCCCAATCGGCTATTACAGGCGCTTGCTTCACCAGCGCCTATTGTTATAATTCATTCAAACATCAGAATGACTGCAAGTGGCAAACTGATCAACTATCATGCTGCCTGGTTTTGGCGCATATCTTGGTTTTGAGGCATAACTGAGATTGACTCTCTTCGCCATCGTCTCTTATAACGAGACGAAACGTCTCGCCATGCGGGACGGGTATGCGGGCAAATATTTATGGGGGTGTGAATTAATGTTCACCAGTAATCCGTTCGCCGAACTCTCGTCTTTCATATCACCTTCGGTGATGCAGGCGTATATCGCAGTCATGATATTCTTGGTCGTGGGAGGTACGCTGTTCGACGTCGTGCATAAGAAGAGCGCCAAATATTTCTTCAACAACTGGCAGAAAATAAAAAATAAAGAGACGCAGAAGGTCGGCGGCGGGAAAATGGCGTCGATCGCAATCAAGACCGTTGTCGTGGATGGTCTGACCTCAGGTGAATTCTGCAACCCTCAACGCCGAATTGCTCACCTCCTCGGAATGTACGGTTTCGTGGCTTATGTCGTCGCAACCATCGTCATGGTTTTCTCGTACCCGACGATGGCAACACCAACGCCCGCCATTTGGCCGGCGCTCTGGTACATCGGGGGCCTGATGGTTTGCATCGGCGGCTACTGGTTCTGGTTTTTCATCCGGGTCGATGTCGTCGCGGAAGGTCATTCACCGTTCCGTCTGGTGCAAGCTGATTTGTTCATCGTTTCGCTTCTGGCGAGCGTGACGCTGGGCCTGATATGGGCCTATGTGCAATCGACAGGCGGCGCTGTCGCTGCAAACACGCTCCTGGGATTATATCTTATCGCCACGACGGTGTTATTTGGATCGATACCGTGGTCCAAATTCTCTCATATGTTCTTCAAGCCTGCTGCGGCCTTCCAGAAACGGATGGAGATGGAAAATGGTTCGCGGCGCAACCTGCCGCCCCCAGCCGATGCTCCTGAAATCTATGGCAGCGCCCGCAGAGAACCCCAGAATTACTAGTCAACCCATCCCGGTCTTCGACACAGGAGATAACGAAAAGCCATGCCGACATTTGTTTATATGACCAGTTGCGACGGCTGCGGTCATTGCGTGGATATCTGCCCTTCAGACATCATGCATATCGATAAGACCCACCGCCGCGCTTACAACATCGAGCCCAATTTTTGCTGGGAGTGTTATGCCTGCGTGAAGGCGTGTCCGCAAAATGCGATTGACTGCCGGGGCTATGCCGAATTTGCCCCCATGGGCCACAGCGTCCGGGTACTCAGGGAAGAAGACAAGGGAACCATTTCATGGAAAATCAAGTTCAGGAATGGCCACGAAAAGGATTTCGTCTCCCCGATCAGGACCACGCCATGGGGATCGATCAAGTCACCGTCTGATTACGATATGCCCGGTCCGGAGGCGCTGAATTCCCAGGAACTCGCGCACGAACCTGATGCGCTCAATATCGAGGGGGGTTTGCCTGCATTGGAGCGCAAACAACTCAAAAAAGGCTTCCGGAAAGGTTTGTAATAATGGGTCTGTTTTCAAATAGAAAAACGATTTTCGTGGATAGCGATGTCCTCGTCATCGGCGGCGGTATGGCCGGCTGCGGGGCAACTTATGAAGCTAGATACTGGGGCCGCGATCTGAATATTGTCTGCGTTGAGAAGGCGAACATTGAACGCAGCGGCGCCGTCGCGCAGGGCCTGTATGCGATCAACTGCTATATGGGCATGCAATGGGATGAGAACCAGCCCGAGGATCATGTCCGCTATGCCCGCAACGATCTCATGGGTCTGGTGCGCGAAGATCTGGGCTACGATATCGCCAGGCATGTCGACTCCTCGGTGCACAAGTTCGAGGAATGGGGCCTGCCCTTCATGAAGGACCCGAAAACCGGGCGATATCTGCGTGAGGGCAAGTGGCAGATCATGATTCACGGTGAGAGTTACAAGCCGATTGTAGCTGAAGCCGCCAGGAAGGCCGCCACCAAAATTTATAACCGGATTATGGTGACCCACCTGCTAATGGACAAAAAGAAAAAGAACCGGGTTGCCGGGGCTGTCGGGTTCAATGTCCGTACCGGTGATTTTTACGTCTTCCACGGCAAGGCGGTCATTGTGGGCGCCGGCGGCGCGTCGCATATCTTTAAACCCCGTTCGACCGGGGAAGGCATGGGACGGACATGGTATGCTCCATGGAGCAGCGCCTCCGCCTATGCATTGCCTATCCAGGTCGGCGCCAAGATGACTCAGATGGAGAACCGGATTGTCCTGACACGGTTCAAGGACGGCTATGGTCCGGTCGGCGCCTACTTCCTGCATCTCAAGACCTACACCGAAAACGTGAACGGAGAGGAATATGAGTCCACCTGGTACAAAGATACCAAGGCGCTGGTGGGCGATTATATTGACCGGCACCCGGTGCCGACGTGCCTGCGGAACCACGCAATTCTGAAAGAAGTCGCGGCTGGGCGCGGGCCTATCCGTATGGTCACGAAGGAAGCTTTCAAGGATCCGCATCTGGAGCAGGTTGGCTGGGAGAATTTTCTCGGCATGACAATCGGGCAAGCGGTGGTCTGGGCGTCCCAGAATGTCGATCCCAAGCATACCAATCCCGAGCTGACGACTTCCGAGCCCTATGTCATGGGCTCCCACGCGACATGTTCAGGCGCGTGGGCGAGCGGACCGGAGGACTATGCGCCTGATGAATATCAGTGGGGATACAACCGGATGATGACCGTCGATGGACTTTTCGGCGCCGGTGACACCATTGGCGGCACCGCCCACAAATTCTCTTCGGGGTCTTTCACGGAAGGCCGGATCGCTGCAAAGGCGGCCGTGAGGTATATTCAGGATATGGGCACTGACGAGCCTGAAGTTAGCGAAGAAGAGTACGAAAATTTCAAGGCAGAGATCTTTCGGCCCCTTGAGACATACAAGCTTGGCCGCAATGAGATTGTCGCTGGAACCGTTAGCCCAAGTTACATACTGCCGCTTCATGGCCTTGAGCGTCTTGAGAAGATCATGGACGAATATGTTGGCGGCATCAGCTCCGGCTATATGACGAATGATTGGGGGCTCAACAAAGGCCTGGAGCATTTGCAGATGCTTAAAGAGGATCTGGAATATCTGGGCGCCGAAGACCTTCACCAGCTTATGCGGTCCTGGGAGCTGAAGCACCGGCTGCTGGCTTCATTCTCCGTGACTCACCACACGCTGTTCCGCAAGGAAACGCGCTGGCCGGGTTATTATTATCGCGGTGATCATATGAAGCTGGACGACAAAAACTGGCATTGCTTCACCTTGTCCCAGTACGACGCCAAGTCTAACGAATGGGCAATGGAGAAGGCTCCAGTGTATCACATTATTGACTGATAGGCTGGTTTCTCATGGCTAAACTCGTACCACCGCACGGCTCTGATACCGTTAAGCCATTGCTGCTGCCCGAGAGTGAGCGCGCTGCCGAGCTCAAGCGTGCGGAGGGCTTGAAGAAGATTCCGCTCGATTCAAAAGCGGTCTCGGACGTCGCCATGCTGGCCATGGGCGCCTACACTCCGCTTGACGGCTTTATGGGTGAAGATGATTGGCGCGGGTCGTGCGTCGACATGAAGCTGAGAAGCGGTCTTTTCTGGCCGATCCCGATCACGCTCCCTATCGGCAAAGAGCTCGCCGGGACTATCCAGGGTGAAGAGGAGGTTGCTCTCATCGATGGCGAGAGCGGCGAAATCCTCGCCATCATGGAGGTGAGCGAAAAATACACGATCGACAAGGCGCTCGAGGCCGAGCATGTGTATCGCACAACCGATCCAAAACACCCCGGTGTGGCCAAGGTTCTGGAGCAGGGGGATGTTAATCTGGCCGGGCGCGTCAAGGTGTTGAGCGAGGGGGATTATCCGGATAAGTATCCCGATCTCTATATTCGCCCGGAGGAATCACGCGCAATGTTCCTTGAGAAGGGCTGGTCGCGCGTCGCCGCTTTCCAGACGCGTAACCCCATGCATCGCAGCCATGAACACCTGGCCAAGATCGCTGTGGAGGTCACGGACGGCGTGTTTATCCATCAGGTTCTGGGGAAGCTGAAGGAAGGTGATATTCCCGCCGATGTTCGCACCCGCGCTATTCAGGCGATGATCGACAATTATTTTCGTGCCGGCACTGTGATCCAGGCGGGCTATCCGATCGAGATGCGCTATGCCGGACCGCGCGAAGCCCTCCTGCACGCGCTCATTCGCCAGAATTTTGGCTGCTCGCATTTGATCGTCGGGCGCGACCATGCGGGCGTTGGCGATTATTACGGGCCGTTCGATGCGCATCATATTTTTGATGAACTATGGGACGGCGCGCTTCAAACCCGGGCGCTGAAAATCGATATTACGTTTTATTGCCGCAAATGCTACGGCATGGCGACAGCCAAGACCTGCCCCCATGACCCGGAAGATCATGTGTCCATTTCCGGCACCCAGCAGCGTGAAATGCTCTCAACTGGTGCGGACATCCCGCCCGAGTTCAGCCGGCCCGAAGTGGTCGCGATCCTTAAGGACTATTACGTCTCTCTGGGATCATCATCTTAATCACCAGAATTGGTTCTAGTAATATCTTCTAAGTGGTTCTTTTGAGAGAGCCACTAATCTCATAATCTTCTCTTGTGCCAGATAGCCAGCCAGCCAGCCAGATTAGCCGCAACAGGAGTGTGACCCATGGATGTTACAAGCGATACCGTATCAAGGCGGAGCGTTTGTCCGCTTGATTGCCCTGATACCTGCGCCCTCACTGTGACGACGGCGAAGGGGGAGCTTCTGGAGGTGCGTGGTTCCTCGGACAATCCCTATACAGCGGGCGTGATCTGCAACA
>CAYOEI010000306.1:0-3005 GCA_964402825.1 uncultured Hyphomicrobiaceae bacterium | reverse complement strand
CGGCATATTTGAACTGCTGGCCCATCTTGCCATTGCCGAGATAAAGTTCGGCGCGGATGTCTGCGTTGCGCAGCTTCGTCACCAGCCCCTGATAGTCGGCAATTTGCTTCTTGTCGAAAACGGCCACAACCACCGGGCCGGATGAAAAAGAAAAGGGCGAGGTTCAGATCAAGGATTTGATCGAGGGCGCCAAGGCGGCTGCCTCCATCGCGTCGAACGAAGAGTGGCGCGCCGAACGCCCGGCTCAATTTGCCGTTCCCGAGGACAATCTCGTCGAGGCGGTGCGTGAGCTGCTCGCCCGGCACGAGAGCTGAACGATGTCTGCCGAAACCACTTATCGCTATGAGGCGTTGCAGGCTCAGGCCAACGCCATAACCGGACTCTTCAAGACGCGGAAGTATGAGCTGGTCGCGCCGGCCTATCTGCAACCCGCCAATTTGTTTCTCGACCGCATGGGCGAATCGATCCGCGGGCGCACTTATGTGTTCACCGATCTTGATGGCGCGGAGTTGTGTTTGCGCCCGGACGTCACCTTGCCCGCATGCCGGCTCTATCTGGAGCGTTACCCGAACTGCGATGTTGAGGCGCGTTTTTGCTACAACGGGCCCGTGTTCCGGTATCAGCCCGGCGGCGACGCCGCGCGTCCGCGCGAATTCAGGCAAGCCGGCATCGAATTTATTGGCGGCGAAGACCGTGAGCGTTGTGAAGCTGAAGTGACGGCCCTGATTGTCGAGGCCGTTCGCTCCGCCGGATTGCGCGACTTCAAATTGCGGATCGGCGATCTCGGCCTGTTCGAAGCTTTGGTTCAGGCACTCGATATCCCTGAGCGCTGGCGTTTGCGGCTGCGGCATTTTTTCTGGCGTCCGCCCGTTTTCCGGGATTTGCTGAATCAACTGGCGACAGCGCCCGCCGGCCATCTGGGCGAGGCTGAAGCAGGTCTTATCGCCACGCTCGATCCAGGAGATTGTGGAGCAGCCGAGGCTCTTGTGGCGGCGCATCTGGACAGCAGCGGTATTCCGCTCGACGGTGATCGCTCTTTAAGCGAAATCACCGAGCGTTTGCTCGGGCGGGCGGCGGATTTGGAAACATCCCCGCTCTCGCCCGGAACGGTCAGCCTGATCGAGGAGTATCTCGCCATATCGGGGCTGCCTGAAGCGTCATTGGAGCGCATCAGGGAGCTGACCGGAGCGGCGGGTCTGGAGTTGGGTTCGGCGCTCCAGGCGGCATACACGCGTTTTGAACGGCTTCAAGAGTTTGATCTCAATCTGAGCGATGCCGCGTTCGATGCCGAGTACGGACGTGAACTTGAATATTATACCGGTCACGTTTTTCAGATTGAAATTCCGGCGCCGGGCCGTGCGGGCCAGATCGCGGGCGGCGGCCGGTATGACGATCTTCTGGCCAGCCTGGGTGCGCGCAAGGAAATTCCGGCGGTTGGCTCGGCCATCCACACCGAGCGATTGCTCGCGGCGGTTCAGGGGGGCGCGTCATGAGCGGCGATCCTCTCATCCTCGCGGTTCCCTCAAAGGGGCGGCTTATGGAGCGCACCAGCCAATTGTTCGAGGGCGCGGGAATGCCGATCCGCAAAACCGGTCATGAGCGCGGCTACCGCGGTGAAATCGAGGGCAGGCAAGGCGTGGAGATCGCCTTTCTGTCGGCTTCGGAGATTACCCAGCAACTCAATCAGGGCCGTGTCCATGCCGGCATTACCGGAGAAGACCTTGTCCGCGAATCGGGCCCGGAAGAGACAACGCGCATCGAATTGCTGCTCCCGCTTGGATTTGGCGAAGCCGATGTGGTCGTTGCGGTGCCCGAATGCTGGCTCGATGTCTCACGGATGGGAGATATCGAGGAGGTCGCCGCGATCTTCTTCCGCGAGCATGGCAGGCGGTTGAGGGTGGCGACCAAATATATGAATCTCACGCGGCGTTTCTTTTCCGATAAAGGCGTGACCGGTTACCGGATCGTTGAAAGCCTGGGGGCAACCGAAGGCACGGTGGCGGCGGGCACGGCGGAAATTATTGTTGATATCACCTCGACCGGTACAACGCTGAAGGCCAATCACCTCAAGGTACTCGATGACGGGCTCATTCTGAAGAGTCAGGCGATGCTGGCGAAATCGAAAACCGCCCTTTGGTCGAAAGACACCTCCAAGGCGATGGAGGAGATTGTTTTACGCCTTGGAGCTGGAGGCGATTAAATCTGCCGGTTTCGTTGCTGCTGGCGAACGTAAAGCGGATGTCAATTGGCGCACGCGTTTTGCCAGGTTCCAGAGCTGCGGCGATTGTTTGATTTGCGCCTTGATCAGAAGCTCGGCTTTAAGGGCGGATGTATACAGGCGGCCCTTGGCGGTTACGGGTACGAGCGTGTGGAGACGAATACGCTGCTCGGTGCACCAGCGCTGCTTGTTCTCATCTTCGCCGGCGCCGTAATCGACCGCTTCAATGCCGTTCTTCGCTATGTCTTCAACCGTTTTCATAAACAGGATACGGCCTGGACTAAGGTGGCGCAGCGGTCCATAGGCAGTAGAAATTATAAGGGCATAGAAAGTTTTCTGAAATATTAGATTAATATTGGAGGCGATTATATTATCATCCACGCGCAGACAGAACATGCTGATGGACAGCCCGTCTTTCTGGTCGGGGAGTTGCACAAGGGTTTCGAAAAAGCTGCGAATTGCCGGGTCTTCAAAAAAATTCGTGATGCCTCTTTCAGCAAACCATTGCTTTTTATCGCGGATAATCGCCTTGAGAACCTCGAGACGTTCCGACCCACACTCGACTTTTTTGAAGGTAACTTCGCCTTCATCAGCCAGACGGCGCATGGACCGGCGCAGCTTGTACCTATGGCGCTTGCTAAGCTTTTCATTTATCTGCGCTTCAAAATCCTGGGCGAGGGGGAATTTATATCCAGCGCTCGCTTCGCCAATGGATGGCAGGTTCGCAAGAGGGTTGCAATTCCCACCGAGCATTTCTGGATTTTTGTCGAGATGCACCGCATCCACG
>CAYOEI010000305.1:0-2979 GCA_964402825.1 uncultured Hyphomicrobiaceae bacterium | reverse complement strand
CGGCTGGTTTTCTGGCGTGAGTGGTGATGGTGGATACACTTCAAACTGAGCAACCAAAGCAATCTGATTCTGTGCGTGGTTTAGCTGCGGACGAAGTTTTTGCAGACGGCCTTCTCGGTTGCCTCGCTTTCATCGCACGGCACTTTGACCGGTCCATTCCCCCCGGCGCCCTGGTATCCGGCTTACCTTTGGAAGAAGGCAAGTTGACGCCCAAATTATTTTCCCGCGCCGCCGCCCGTGCCGGCCTTTCAGCCAGGGTTGTGCGCAGGCCCCTCGATAAGATCAGTTCGCTTCTGCTGCCCGCGGTGTTGCTGCTGGATGGTGATGAAACTGTTGTTCTCGTGGAGCTGGCGAAGAATGGCGATGCTCAGGTCGTTATGCCTGAAACCGGCCGCGGAATTGCATCGATGGATGCTGAAGCGCTGGCGCAGCGCTATTCCGGGTATACCATTCTGGTTAAGCCAGAATACCAGTTTGAGAGGGCGGATCACGATAGCGCCAAGCCTTCGGGTAAGGACTGGTTCTGGAGTGCGGTGACGCCGCTTTGGCCGAACTATTTGCAAGTTCTGATTGCTGCCGCGCTCATCAATATTCTGGCGCTGGCCTCTCCGCTGTTCATCATGAACGTGTATGATCGCGTTCTGCCAAACAAGGCGATACCCACTTTATGGGTCCTGGCGATCGGTATCGCCATAGCCATCTCCTTCGATTTTATTCTGAAGATGTTACGCAATTCCCTGATCGGTAATGCCGGCCGGAGGGCAGACACAATCCTGGCCAGCCGGTTGTTTGCGCATGTCCTGAATCTGGATCTCAGTCAGCGGCCCATGAAGACCGGTGAATTTGCAAACCAGTTGCGCGACTTTGAGAATGTCCGGGAATTTTTTACCTCAAATACTGTGGTGACCCTGACCGACTTCGTCTTTATCTGGCTCTTCATATTCATCATTTACCAGATCGCCGGCGTTGTTGCCCTTGCGCCAATGGTTGCCGTTTTTCTGGTGCTGATTGCTGGCGGCCTGCTGCAGATTCCTCTCCACAAGGTTGTCCGCAAAGCGCAGTCGGAAGCGACGCACCGGCATTCCATTCTCATCGAAGCGCTGTCGGGTCTTGAGACCATCAAGACAACACGTGCGGAGAGCCAGTTTCAGAACAAATGGGAGCAGTTTGTGGGCCAGAACTCCAGGACCACGGAGAAGCTGCGAACTATTTCCGCCTGGGGCATGAACTTCACCTCCTTTGCCCAGCAGTTCGTCACTGTCGGCGTGGTGATTATCGGTGTTTATCTGTTCGATAAGGGAGAGGTTTCGTCTGGCGCAATCATCGCCGCCGTGATCCTCGCGGGCCGCGCGGTTGGCCCCCTCGGCCAAATTGCGGGAACCATAGGCCGGTCCCAGCAAGCTTTTCATTCATTGGCCGTGTTGAACGAGATTATGTCCGTGCCCGGTGAAGATGAAGGCCAGCAGCGGCATATTGATCGTACTATTTCAAAGGGTTCAGTGGAATTCGAAAAAGTCGATTTCAGCTATCCTGGCGCCGAATCGCCTGCTCTCAGGGAATTGTCGCTGAAGATCAAACCTGGAGAGCGCGTCGGGATCATTGGTCGTATCGGATCGGGCAAGACGACGCTCGGGCGTCTGATATCGCGCCTCTATGTCCCGAGCGAAGGCTCGCTGCTGTTGGATGGCGTTGATGTCCGCCAATATCACCCCAGTGATATCCGGCGCCGGGTGGCATTCATTTCTCAGGACTCCTCGCTGTTTCATGGCAGCGTGAGAGACAATATCGTGCTGGGCGCGCCCTATGTGTCCGATGATCTAGTGATACGCGCGGCGGATCTGGCGGGTGTATCCGACTTTGTGAAGCTACATCCTCAAGGCTTCAACATGCCGGTTGGTGAAGCTGGCCGGTTTCTCTCCAGCGGGCAACGCCAAACAATCGCGCTGGCCCGAGCATTCCTGTTTGATCCACTGATTATCTTTCTGGATGAACCTTCGGGATCCATGGACATGGCTTCCGAACGGGCTTTGATAGAAAGATTGAATTCTGCATTCAGCAAGGATCAGACAGTGATCCTGACGACCCATCGCACCGCCATGCTCGCGCTCGTCACGCGGCTTATTGTTCTGGAGAATGGCGCCGTCATCGCCGATGGCCCGCGTGATAAAGTCCTGAAGATGCTTCGTGACAAGACCGGTATGCTGAGGCAAGAGAGCTCACATGTTGAGCAGGTGAAAAATAACGTGATTTCGAAACAGTCGGCCGGGCCGAACATACAGGTTGCCGATTTCAAAACACAGGCAGGCAGTAGCGTGAGAAACCCAGTCGGCGGAGACGTGGCGAGCAATAAACCAAGGGTTGCAAACCCGCTAGCCAAGCCAAAGGCTGTAAGCGCGCCAACTAAGACAAGGGTAGTTAAACCGTCAAAATTGAAGACCCAGAAACCCCGGAAGTAGCGGTTTGCTTACCCGCGCTTGCGTGGCGGGGCGAGGAAGCACAGCAGGGGAGAGGTATTTGCGCTGCGCGGATTCAGCAAACAAAACCGGCCGATCTTATGCACGATCGCCGCGCCACGGCTGAACGCAACATTTGTTTCGACAAAAGGCGGCCCGTCGTTTATCAGCTCACGGACTAATTTGTCGATTGGCCGTGCCAGAGAAAAGCGAATGACCCTGTCTGCATCGTCCCACTTGTCAGGGGCGACGAGGGCGCCAAGGATCTTGTCACCAAAGGCGCTGTTCTGTGCGATCAGCCGCTTTTCCATGGAAACGATGACGCATGGGATCGGGCAGCTTGCCAGTATGACCTGAATATCCGCACTGGTATTTGCCAGATGTGTTTGCACAAGCTTGTTGCGCATCCACCGGGCGCAATAGGTCCTCAGCAATGAACTTCTGTTTACCGAGGGATTTTTCCCGATCAGCTTGAAGACCAGATCAGCCAGCTTTAATCCTTCGTTCTTGGCGCAGAACTCCAGTT
>CAYOEI010000304.1:0-6630 GCA_964402825.1 uncultured Hyphomicrobiaceae bacterium | reverse complement strand
AGTCGTATTGCGCTCGTAATTCGCGCGGTGTGAAGGGTCAAAGTCATGAGTGAGCTTATAGCAGCCCCATGGTTAAAAATTCAATAGGATTGCGTGTCGGAAGCCGTGCGAACTACGCTCCTCCAAAGTGTCTGCCAAACCCAGACTAGACGCAAAATCGCAGGGCCAACGTGAATGTCCGCTTTGGGTCAAAAGCAGACATTCTGAGCGGCGAAACCCATGTCCGCTTTACCCCCGAAAGCAGACATTCGAGAGCGCTGAACAGCTAGCGGCTCTCAGCGCCTTTCAAAACGCCTCTCAGGCACAAATGAATTGATGGGGTCAGCATTGCGCTGGCCCTCTTTTTTCTCCACAGCCTGAAATATTTATGGCTGCTGTTATCCTGTATGTTATCCCGCGGCTTTTTTTGTTTTTTGAATTTCCACTAACTCCTTGAAAGTATTGGCGCGCCAGGGAGGATTCGAACCCCCGACCCCCAGATTCGTAGTCTGGTGCTCTATCCAGCTGAGCTACTGGCGCCAATGCGAGGCTTGAGAAAAGAATGGGGCGATGTGGGCCGCAGTCAAGCCTTGCAGGAAATATCGCCGCCCAGGGCAAGTGATCCCATGGCCGTGCGACGCCCTATTTAGGGCTTGCGCACCACAAAGGCAAGCGAGCGTGCACACATGGGTTGTGATCAGACCGTGGCCGATGATCGCCGTTTGTGAATTTCCACAACACGGTCCGGCATGGTGATCCGGAAGGTCGTCCCCGAACCGCCGTCAAGTAGAGTGATTTCACCGCCATGAGCCTGAATGAGCTCCGCCGCAATGGCCAGCCCAAGTCCGGTGCCGCCCTTGCGCGCAGAGCCCTGGAAAGGCTCAAATAAATGCGTGCGCGCTTTTTCTGGTACGCCGGGCCCGGTGTCGCTTACCTCAATCGTTACGACGGCTCCGGTGCGTATTGCCGAGACGGTGATCAGCGGGTTCACACCGCCATATTGCGTCTCGACAGCCTGTAGGGCATTGCGGCAGAGATTGCTCAAAACCCGGTAAATCTGGTCACGGTCAACGTCCACCTCGAGCTCCTCCACAACGTCAATGCGCCATTGGAAGGCGTGTGAATCACTCAAGCCCAAAGCCTCGCCGACTTCTTCGACCAACGGTCTCAGGGCGCACTTGACCCGCACCGGCTCTGCCTCCTGGGCACGGCCAAATTTGAGCGTATCAGTGCAAAGCCTGATGGCCCGGTCCAATGAGTTGATCAGCTTGGGCGCCACACGCTGCACCAGCGGGTCCTGCACACCGCCCAGCCGGTCAGAGATAAGCTGCGCGCTGGCCAGCATGTTACGCAAATCATGATTGATCTTGGAAACTGCCAAACCAAGGGCCGCCAGCCGGTTCTTCTGTTGCAGCGCTCCGCTGAGATCGCTCTGCATGTGGGAAAGCTCACGCTCGGCAATGCCGACTTCGTCACGTCTGTCAGATGGAACGATCACGCGGGCCGGATCTTCGGGATCCTCGCCGAAGTGCACCATGGAGCGTGTGATGCGCATCATGGGCTGCACCAGCATCATGTTGAGGGAAAGATAGACAAGCGCCGCGGTGATTATTGAAATAATGACTGACAGGCCCAAAATGCCAACGCCAAAACGGATCATCGCGGCTTTTAAAGAATCTTGCTCGATGACAATCTCGACAAACTGCCCGGCTCCGTAACCGGGCTGACCGATGACGCGGATATATTGACCGGACGATGCAAAATAAACCGCCATCGCATCCCAGATGAGTTTCGTCAGGCCTGCCTCGCGCAAATCATAATGACCGGCAATGACTGTAGGCATTTCGCTTTGCAAAATGAGTTTCCGGGAATCCCCGTTCTTTATGGCCACTGCATGAATTTGAGCATTGCGCAGGAGTACGGTCCGCGCCGCCAGAGGCAATTCCTTACCGGGCGTGGCGGCATGCGCCGCGATCTGCGCTGCACCCAAACGCTCCATCAGCCAGTTCTTGCGAAAGTTCGCAACCGATGGGACGAACACCAGTACTTCCGCGACCATCACAAATACGATGGTCAGGATCAGCAGCTTTGCGGACAAGCCAAACAGAGCCGGTCCTGCCGGATTGTCCACCCGTTTCTCGCGGGCCTTTGCCGGTTTGGCGTCGGGGCCAAATCTGTCGTCGTTTTCGGACATGTCCATTAATGCTCAGGATTTCCTTGGGTCCATGACCTAACCAAAAATGCGAAGCCAGCCAATGATGCGCCGGATCATGGGGTTCGTCAAACTCGGCGCGTAATATTGGTAAGCGGCGCGTTTGCTGATTTCCGAAAGGGTCGGATAGGCGAACACAATGGATGTGATGGCGCCGATCTTCATCTTTTTGGACATCGCCATGACCCAGAGCTGAATGAGCTCGCCGGCATGTGCGCCGGCAATCGTGGCGCCAAGGATGCGCCCACGCTTTGTCGTCACCACCTTGATGAAGCCATGCGTCGCGTGTTCGGCCTGGGCGCGATCATTCTCCGCATAAGGCCAGCGCATCACGCGGATATTGTGGTGACGCTGTTTCGCGCTCTCTTCGGTCATGCCCACATGGGCCAGTTCCGGATCAGTATATGTCACCCAGGGAATAATCGAGTTGTCCACTTTTGCGGGCATCCGGAACAGCGCATTACGGATCACAATGCCGGCGTGATAGTTGGCCATGTGGGTGAATTGCAATGAACCGGCCACATCGCCAATGGCGTAGATGCGCTTATTAGTGGTCTTCAGCCCACGGTTCACCTTGATCCCTTTGCGGTCATACGCGATACCCGCCTCTTCCAGCCCCAGGTCCTCGACGTTGGGCGCCCTGCCCGCCGCCACCAGCAGATGGCTTGCATCGATCTTTCGCTCTTTGTCTTCTTGCGTAATGACGGCGCGCACACCGCCGTGGCACTTCTCCAGCCGCTCGATGCGAATGCCTGCGAGGATATTGACGCCCTCGCTCTCAAGCTGCTTCAGAACAATAGCCGTGAGTTCAGGATCATCGTTGCCGAGCGGCGTGAAGGCTTCGAGCACGGTGACCTTCGAGCCAAGGCGCCTGTGCGCCTGCGCCAGCTCCATACCGATAGGCCCGCCGCCGATGATCATCAGATGCTCAAGCGTTTTAATGTTGTCAAAAATCGTCTCATTGGTAAAAAAGGGAACCGTGTCGAGGCCCGGAATGGGCGGGGTTCCGGGCGAGGATCCGGTGGCGACAACAAAACGCCGGGCGCGGATTTCATAGTCTCCAGCGACAACCGTATTACGGCCGGTGAAGCGCCCCTCCGCCTCGATCACATGAACGCCAAGGCCCGTGAATCGTTCAACGGAATCCAGCGGCGCGATTGCGCCAATGACGCCATGCACATGCTCATGAACACCAGCCGGGTCAATGAGCGGGTGCGCGGCGGCGATGCCGAACTTGCCCGCTTCGCGCATCGTCTGCGCAACCTTTCCTGACGCGATCATGGCTTTTGAGGGCACGCAACCCGTATTCAGGCAATCACCGCCCATCTTGCCCTTTTCGATGAGCACCACATCAACGCCGAACTGGGCCGCGGCGGCGGCCACCGACAAACCGCCCGACCCCGCCCCAATGACGCAAATATCGGGCTTAATCACTTCTGCCATTTGAGTGTCCTTAAAACTGCACCATCCAGGAAAGTCCGATCAGGCGCCGGATGCGTTATTGCGAAATTTCTTCAATAAAACAGGCAGCAGCGCAACCATGCCCAGAGCTGCAAATGCGATAAGCAACTCAGGCGTCACCAATGCGCCAGGATCGAGGGTAAATTCGCAGCTTCCCGCGCCGCCCGCCGATTGCCCCTTGAGGCATGTCTGATACGCCTGCTGCTGCGCCTCGATCACGCTGTCCAGCCCAACGCCGACGTAAGCAAAAGCGAATGTGCCGGGTATGATTCCGAAAAAAGTACCAATCACATATGTGCCCAAACCAACGCCAAGCACTGCCGGCGCCAGATTGATGAGCCAGAAGGGAAACAGCGGAACCAGACGCAAAAAGAGCAGGTAATTGAGGGCATTGTCCTGAAAACCCTCCCTCAGCTTGTCGAGCCTTGGTCCGGCGCGCTCTGCCAGCGGCTCGCCGAAAGATGTCTTGGCAATGAGAAAGATGATGGTGGCGCCAATAGTCGCGGCGACCACGGTTGCCAGGCCGCCAATCAACCAGCCAAACAAAAACCCTCCCATCAGCGTGAGGAACACACCGCCCGGCAAGGACAGCGCTATGACGGCAATATAGATGCCCATATAAGCGAGCAGGGCAACCAGCGCGTTTTCCTCGATATAGCCTTTCAGGACATCACGGTTTTCCGCGACACTCTCAAGGGTAAGATATTTGTGCCAGCCATGGGAAATAACGAGCGCCGCGACACCAGCCAGAATAACAAGCGGCAAGACGCGCTTTACCAGGCTGCTTCCAGTGCTGGCGGGAGGGGCTTTATTCGCCTCACTCATTGTTTACGTCTCCTTCAAGGCGCACCCGCAACCGGCACCCTATAACATCATTTTTTCTCGTTCAGCGCCCAATCATACTCATAGTCTGAAAATTGCTTCACACCGGTAATTCTGTCCGCCAGGACGGGTCCGGCATATTTGCGGATATGAGCCAGAATGTCTGGCGCGGAACCGCCAAAATCATCTCCATACCAGTCATAGAGGCTCGAGACGATCACCTTCGAGCCGTTGAAGCGAACGCCGCGCGCAGAGTTGATATATTCTCGCGCGGCCTTCTCCAGCATGGTTTCAAGAGCTGAGCCCGTATAGGCCCGGTCCTGCAGATTGGGGCAGCCGACAGACGCACAATTGACGGCATAATGAATACGCGGATCGCGCCAGATTGGACGCATAATACCATGCTCGATGTCATCGAGACTGAGCGCCACGCCCATGACCTTGATAATTTTCTCGCGCCAGGGGCCAGCGTAGACTGAGAGATTCAGGCGAATATCACGGATCGATTTCACGGGATATTTTACCGCCACGATTTCCATGGTCTTGGCGTTGTAGAGGTTCGTCCAGAAGGCGAACTGTTCATCGCGCGATAATTTCGCCGGATCGATCGATTGCAGGTGAGAGAGATACTTTTTGAGATCCCCAAGCCCATGCGCCTTCAAGCCCGCATAGTCGAACAGGTTCAGACCGTCCTTACCGGTTGATACATATGCCTGCAGCAACTTGTCCCATGCCGAATGGTCGATAACCAGGCTGGACTTAGGATTATGGGCGGCAAAGCGCTGATCCAACTCCCCCGCCATGAGACGCTCAAAGGGAAGCGCCATGGCAAGCACCGCAAGAAGCGTCATGATTGCGAACAGCGCAATATGCGAAAATCGCTGAATTCGTCTGATCTGTCCCATGGGGTACTCCCTGACGTGCGTTGACCTAATGCTCCTTACCCTAGATAACGGCACATACCGCGTGATGACACCGGCATCTCAATTGATCGTGATTCGTTGTCAGATTATGTGAATTAAGCGGTATACATACGAACTGACATCATGACCCATCAATTGACTTGAAACGGCCCCAAACGTATAAGCGGCGCAATTCTACGATGATCATCATTTGGCGCATGCTGAAATGCAGCGTTACGGACTTCGGTTCAGCAATAGCAGCTCCGAAGCGGCGACATGGAGTTTTAGTGTGAAACGCACATATCAACCAAGCGTACTGGTACGCAAAAGGCGGCATGGATTCAGGTCGCGCAGCGCAACCAAGAACGGCATGAAAGTCCTTGCACGGCGCCGTGCAAAGGGCCGCAAGAGCCTCTCGGCTTAGACCAGGTAGCGCGAGTAATCCCGTGCAGGTCAGGAAGCATTTCATCCCACTGGGCCGATTAAAAAAACGTGCTGAATTCCTGCGCGTTCGAGAGGGCCGCACGTGGCGCGCCAGGAGCCTCGTTCTGCAGGCCCGGCGCAGAACAGTTGGATCAATGAGCGATAGCGAGCCAAATCAAGATATGGTTCGCTTCGGGTTCACCGCAACCAAGCGGCTCGGATCAGCCGTTTCACGCAATCGTGCGCGGCGCAGACTGAAAGAATCGGTTCGGCTGGCCGCTCGCGCCCATGTCCGGCCCGGATATGATTATGTTGTAATCGCCCGTCATGGCGCGTTAACGCAATCCTTTGACTATATACAAGAGGAATTGTGTCAGGCGCTTGAGGGCATACACAGGCAAAAACCGGCACGGGCCTGACGCACCGTTCGCCTTCCTCGGAATTTGAAAGTCCATGGACGAAAACAATCGAAATTTCATCATGGCGATCGTCTTGTCGATTGCCGTACTGATTGGCTGGCAGGTCCTTTACAACGGCCCGAAAACCCGCGAGCAGCAAGCTCTCAAGCAGAGCATGGCGCAGCAAAAATCCACGGCAAAGACAGCGCGGCAGGCTCCTTCCACCATGTCGCGGCAATCTGCCGATGGCGCCCCGCCACAACCTTTGGCCGATGGCACGCCGCCTCAACCCTCCGGCGTTCCCGGCACAGACCCGGCAGTGCCCTCAAGTGCAAACCGGAAGACCGTACTGGCGCAAGCGGAACGCTTACCCGTTGAAACACCCAAGCTGAAGGGCTCCATATCCCTTACCGGCGCGCGCATTGATGATCTC
>CAYOEI010000303.1:0-7112 GCA_964402825.1 uncultured Hyphomicrobiaceae bacterium | reverse complement strand
CAACTGCTTGTCAATTTTATTGCGTTTCTGGATTTCATAAAGCGCAACGCCTCGATCAATTGCTTCTTTCACCAGCTCCGGTCTCGGCTACTCAGGCCGTCCTCTCGGTGCCGTTCCTACTATAACCGTTGAGATAACGGGATTGTTTTTCAACTTCATGCTTCTGAATGGTGTTTTCGGTCTCAGTCAGATTCCCATGCCCCGCCTGCACACGACGGTGACAGGCGAAGATCTCTCAATTTCAGGCTGAAGAAGGCGGTTAATATCAAAATGTTGCGAGAAACCCCACAATCACACAATAAAGTGGCGAATATCCTGCTGATTTCGCCAGACCCCCAGCTGCATGAACAGGTGCGGGATGCTCTCAGCACGCACAACACTCTCGCCCTGAGGACGGTTCAGGCAAACGTTCGCGCCACGGACCGGTACATCAGCGAGATTAAAGATGTCTCGGTTATCCTCATCAACTTTGATCCAGCCGAAGGCGAGGAAGTCACCGCCTTGCGCAAAATCATGGAGGACATTGCATACGGTGTCCCGGTCATCGCCATTACCGAGGCGCTTGATCCAAAAAGTGTTCGTGAGATTCTCCAGCTTCATGTGGATGACTGGATTCCCAAACCGGTATCGGCTCAGTCTCTAGTTCAGGCCATCAAACATGCATTAACAAGCGGGCGTTCCACCAGCAAGACAGGTGGCGCCACCTGTTATACTTTTTTGCCCGCCTCTGGCGGTGTCGGAACTACGATGCTTGCCGTTGAGGCTGCTTTTTTGATTGCTCGGAAAAAACGCTCGTTTCAATCAACCTGTCTGATTGATCTGGATTTTCAAACTGGCTCGATCCCCGACTATCTCGACCTTCCGCCAAATCTGCAATTCGCAGAGATAGGTTCGTCTCCTGATCGCCTCGACCCGCAGCTTCTGGAAGTCATGGTCTCCAGGCATGAAACAAACCTGGCGGTACTTGCCACAAAAAATCATTTTCTCGATCCGATCGACATCGATCCCGATATTGTTGCGCGGATTCTGGAATTGGCATCTTTGGAATTCGAAACGCTTGTTATCGATCTGCCCAACGCCTGGTTACCATTATCTGAATTAGCGCTTTTGGGTTCAAATAAAGTCTTTATAGTTACGGAGATGACTGTGCCTGGCATTCGGCGCGCACGGGAGCTGATCGACGTTATTCGAGAAAGATTTGATGGCGGTGTCGAAACCCAGGTGATTGTGAACAAGTATGATCAGGCACTGTTTGGGAACAGTTTGACGAAAAAAGATGCTGTGGCACTGTTCAACAAACAGTTAGCAGGTTTTATTCCGTTGAAACAGAAGCTGGTAAAAGAGGCAATTGATCGAGGCGTTGCGCTTTATGAAATCGCGAAACGCAATAAAATTGACAAGCAGTTGTCGAAGATATTGTTTCAGTAATCGAATTGCTCCTACCGGGCAGCAATAATTTATTTGAATCTGGTAATCCATTCGCAGATGCGATGAATTCCAATTGGGTGTTCCATGATCGTACGTTTTAAATACAGAGAGCAGAGTAAAAAAAAGAATAATGGTCTGGACACGAATCTTGACGCCGATTCGCTGGTGGTGGAACAGGTTGATGGGAACTCCAATAAGGATCACGAGTCGGACAATCAGCTTCAGGATGGCCGGTTTCTTGATGCCAAGGTCCGCCTTCACCGTCGGCTGATTGAAGAATTGGATCTCACCAGTGTTGAAAAAATACCTGAAAAAGAGGTGCGCCGGCAAGTGCATGGGCTCGTATCCGAGTATGTTTTGCACGAACGGCTGCCACTAAATACCAAGGAGCTTAAAAGCTTTTCTGACGATGTGTTTGACGAGATGATTGGCCTGGGACCAATCGAGCCGCTTCTCAAGGACCTGTCAATATCCGATATACTGATCAATACCCATAAACAGGTTTATATTGAGCGAAATGGCGTCCTAGAGGAAACCCTCGTTCGCTTCAAGGATCAGGATCATCTGCTGCGGATCGTGAACAAGATCGTTTCCGCTGTCGGGCGGCGCATCGATGAGTCGCAGCCGATGGTTGACGCGCGGCTGGCAGATGGATCTCGTGTTAACGCAATTATTCCTCCGCTGGCGGTCGACGGTCCACTCATTTCTATCCGCAAGTTCTCAAAGAAACCATTCTCAATGGAGAGATTGATTAAGTTTGACAGCGTGAGTCCCGAAATGGCTGATATTTTGGGCGCGGCGGTAAAGGCGCGCATGTCTATTCTTGTTTCTGGAGGAACCGGTAGCGGCAAGACAACCATGCTGAACGCGCTCTCCAACCATATATCGGATAAAGAACGGCTTATCACGATTGAGGATGCCGCCGAACTACAGTTGCAACAGCCGCATATTTTGCGTTTAGAAACGCGGCCACCCAATCTCGAAGGTGAGGGTGAAGTCCGACAAAGAGAGCTGGTGAAGAATTCGCTGCGTATGCGACCCGATCGTATCATTGTTGGCGAGGTTCGCGGCGAGGAAGCATTTGATATGCTGCAGGCAATGAACACCGGACACGAAGGCTCCATGACAACAATTCATGCCAACAGTCCGCGGGATGCCCTCGCAAGGTTGGAGCAGATGGTGGGTATGGCCGGGGTCAACATGTCTGAAGAAAGTATCCGTGCACAGGTAACCTCTGCATTAAATATCGTGATCCAGTTGGAGCGCCTTAGTGATGGCAAACGCCGCCTCACCAGCGTTAGCGAAATCACAGGGATGGAGGGAAACGTTATCCAGATGCAGGAAATCTATACTTTTGAACGCATAGGCATAGATGCCGAAGGCAAGATTGACGGAGAGTTCAGGGCCACTGGCATTCGTCCCAAGTTCATCGACGCAATACAAGCAATCGGCATCAAATTGCCAGACAACTTATTCAATCCGTCACATCCTCTGTAAGGCCTATTATGTCAAGCAACGAGTTACAAATAGTTATATACGTTCTTATTTTTATATCAACAATGCTTATGTTTGATGGAATAATAAGGTATGCATTAGGCAAAAAATCATATAAAAGTATAAAGAATAGGAGATTAGAAATATTAAACAAGGTAGAGCATCATAATGAAGCTCTATTAGAGTTGCGCCGCCAGAGAGGTCTTGGCAGCGAAGGAAAATATGTTCTTCCAATAATTTCATTTAATAAACTTCTGCTACAATCAGGATCTTCTATCGGAGCTAAAAAACTAATTATTCTTATGTTATTTTTAGGTACTGCATCTTTTATTGCGGTATATTTTTTCGATAGGACTTTTATTTTCCCCATCTTGGCGTTTGTTGTTGGTGGGGTTGTTTTTCCGGTACTATGGCTGCTAACATTGCGCCGCCGCCGGCGTGATAAAATTGAGGCTCAACTCCCGGAGTCGCTCGATGTTCTTCAGCGCAGTCTCCGCGCCGGGCACCCGCTCTCAGTTGCGATTGCAATGGTTGGCCGCGAATTACCGGATCCGATTGGTTCGGAATTTGGAATAACCAGTGACGAAATGACTTTTGGATTGGGTTTGGAAACCGCTTTGGAAAATATGGGGGCTCGCATTGGCCAGATCGATGTGTCGTTAATGATTATTTCTGTATCGATTCAATCAAAAACAGGAGGCAATCTTGCTGAATTGCTCTCCAAACTGACGACGGTAATCCGGGACCGCCAGACATTGCGGCGAAAAGTAAAGGCTTTATCGGCAGAGGGTAAGATTTCTGCCATCGTTCTGAGCCTTCTGCCCATTGTGGTTTTCTTTGTGCTTTTGGTAATCGCTCCAACTTTCTATGGGGATGTGTGGGGCAATCCATTGGTTAAGCCTATCTTGGCGTTAGCAGGCGTTTTGACGGTGATCGGAGATATTGTCATGTACCGCATGGTACATTTCAAATATTAGATGTTAGAATTAAATAAATATATAGAACTTATATATTCTTCTAATGAGAAGTATATAGTTTACCTATTTGCTTTTTTGATATTTCTTATCGTCTCTATGATTTCGTTTTTCGTATCTCGGAATTTTCTCCGTAATAGGGCGATCAAAACAAGGGCGTATAACCGGAGCGTAGCGGGCGTAAACGCGGCGAGTTTCGATATCCGATTGCCACGCGACGCTACGTCGACTGCCGTGTCTACTGCCTTTTCCAAGGCGGCGTCACGGTTCGTGCCCGGAGTCGAAACCACGTCATCCTCGACTATCCGCGATGACTTGATTGAGGCCGGGTTTCTTGATCCGTCTGTTGTGGCTTGGTACTACTTTTCCAGGATCCTCTTTTCAGTCACCCTTCCCGTGATCGGATATCCAATCTTGGTCGCGACCGGCTATGCACAGACAACTTTGATGACAACAGTGCTTTTGATACTGCTGGCATTGATTGGAATGATAATTCCAAGTCTCTATATCATGCGAAGAAAGCGCCAACTGGAAGCAGAATATCGGGATGGTTTTCCGGAGCTCATGGACCTTTTGGTAGTTTGCACCGAGGCAGGAATAAGCCTGGCAGCTGCTATTGACCGTGTTGCCAAAGAAATTGTCAAAACGCATAAAAATCTGGGAGTGAATCTGCACATCATGATGCTTGAACTGCGTGCAGGTCAGAGCTTGACGGAAGCCTTCGACAGCTTGGGGCGTCGCATTACAATTGAAGAAGTCCGAAGTCTGGGCTCATTGCTGCAACAATCAGAGGAACTGGGAACAAGCCTTACCGAGGCGTTACGGGTCTATAGTAAGGAGATGCGTGAAAAACGGTACTTCCGGGCCGAAGAAAAAGCTTACGCTCTACCCGCAAAAATGGTCATACCGCTGGGGCTTTTCATATTTCCAGTTTTGTTGATTGTTATAATGTTGCCTTTGATAATAAGAATTAGCACTATGATCTCTACTTGATGTTGCAAGGTCATCCTGAAGCAACGCATTTTTTAGTTTAATCTGGACTGAAAACTGAGCTACTCCCCATATGTTGGACAGGTTTGACGCGGGTTTAAGCTACAAATCGTGCCTGCCATTTGAACACCTCTAAAAGCCTCCCCCGAATCGGCTGTGATCTGATTCACTGTGCCTGATGCATAGGAGGGCACGGAAATGGCAGGGCAACCGGGGTTTTTCGATCTTGATGAGCGTCTGGGTCAGCTGAGTTCTGGCGGCGACCCGCTGGAGCGGCTGTCGGCGGTTGTGGACTTCGATCTGTTCCGCAAGCCGCTGGTAAAGGCCCTGAAGCGATCGGACCGATCCAAAGGCGGCCGGCCGCCCTACGATGCGGTGCTGATGTTCAAGGTTCTGGTTCTGCAGGCGCTCTACAACCTGTCCGACGATGGTTGCGAATACCAAATCCGGGACCGGCTGAGCTTTATGCGCTTTCTCGGCCTTGACCTGGAGGACGCAACACCGGACGCCAAGACGATCTGGCTGTTTCGCGAACACCTGATCCAGGCGGGTGCGGTGGACAAGTTGTTCGCCCGTTTCGACAAGCACCTCGCCAGGGCCGGCTATCTTGCCATGGGTGGGCAGATCATCGACGCCTCCATCATCTCTGCGCCCAAGCAACGCAACACGGATGGCGAGAGAGTGGACATCAAGGCTGGCCGCGTGCCCCGAGCGTGGAAGGACAAGCCCGCCAAGCTCGCCCAGAAGGACCGGGATGCGCGCTGGACCTTGAAGCGTGGGCGCAGGAAAGTGGACGCACAGGGCAAACCTTATCCTGAGATTGCGGTGCCGGACTTCGGCTACAAGAACCACATCTCGACCGATCGGGCCCACGGCCTGATCCGCCGCTACCAGGTGAGCGACGCCGCCCACAATGACGGGCGGATGCTGCCCCGGCTGCTCGACAAGGCCAATACGGCATCGGATGTCTGGGCGGATACGGCTTACCGCTCCAAGCGCAATGAGCGTCACTTGGCGCAGAACGGATTTGTCAGCCGCGTCCACACCAAGAAGCCACGGGGCCGGCCCATGTCCGGGCGCCAGTCCAAAGCCAACGCGGCGCGCTCCAAGGTGCGCTCTCGCGTCGAGCACGTGTTCGGCGAGCAGAAGGCGCGTATGGGGCTGTTCGTTCGGACCATCGGGCTGGTGCGGGCCAGAACCAAGATCGGCATGGCCAATCTGGTCTACAACATGAAGCGGCTGGTCTGGCTCGAGGGTCGAACTGCGCCCGCATGACGAAAAAACCAGCCCGGACACCCCGGTAGATCAGCAAAATCCGACAAATGACCGCGGCGGCGGCGGCCAAACCATTCGGCCTGACCAAAACCGCCCCAAAACCTCGCCGACATCGGGTTCTTAGAGGTGTCCAGTAGGTCAGATTATTTAACATGCACATCCACTCCAGCGGCCATTTCACATTCGATATATTATACAACTCTAGATAGCATCAAACAATGCCTTCGCCTCAGTTTACACACGCAATCAGTTATGAACAGCAAGTGCTTATTCGATCATTCGATGCAAATTTCATATGCCCGCACCTTCTGCCGTATCGCCGCACTCCGGCAAGAGCACGCTGTACAGTGTGGCCAGATTGCTGAAGGGCGGGCCCAGTACGGCTGGATATCGACGATGGGTTGTCCACGCATCACTTGTGCTGACAGGCAGACTTGCGCTATAGGATCGCGCGGGCGGACCTTGAGCTAAGTGAACCGCCTATGAATTCGTTGATATGAGACCATCAGGATCGAGCGCATGAAAAAAGACATTCATCCCGATTATCACAAGATCAAGGTCGTTATGACCGACGGGACCGAATATGACTCCTATTCCACCTACGGGTCGGAGGGAGATCAACTCAAACTCGACATCGATCCCAGCACCCATCCGGCATGGACCGGGGGCGGTCAGCACCTGATCGACCGCGGTGGACGCCTGTCGCGCTTCAAGAAGAAGTACGAAGGCTTCATCAAGTAAGAGCAATTTTATCGCTCGCGGGTTTATATCGCTCACGGCTATTCCTCGGCTTCGCCTCGGGCCTGCGCGGGCGCGCCCTGACGGGCGGGCCTCAATGGCCAGCCGCGCGGTGCGCGGTAGCCGGTGCAATTCGGCAAAGCGGTTCCGTAACGCTGGTTTTGTTTCGCTCACGGCTATTCCTCGGCTTCGCCTCGGGCCTGCGCGGGCGCG
>CAYOEI010000302.1:0-3057 GCA_964402825.1 uncultured Hyphomicrobiaceae bacterium | reverse complement strand
TCCCTGTTCGGCTGTAGGCAACCAGTTCCCGGGGCGCGCGCTTTGCGCCAGCACGATGCGAAATGAACCGTCGACACGGCGTGCGACATCGGTCCTGTTAAAGGAGTAACGGTCCGCTTTGTTGGGTATGAGACGGCCTGTCCCGTCATAGACGGCGAGGCTCCACCAGGCCGCGTTCAGGGGTCGTCCCTCAACGACATATTCGCAAGAGGACAACAAGCTGTTCCCTGATTCATCGTCATTGGCGAAAAAGTATAGCGCGCTCGTCGCCGTAATCGGCAAGCGGCCGGCGCGCGCCATGTGCGCTATAGCGTGTGCCGGTTCAATCTTGAGAACGGCCCCGTACGGCTCAGAACACAGATTCTCGATGATTTGTGGTCAATCGCCCTCTACACACCCAGAGGTGAAAACTTCTACGCAATCAACGGCCGCGAACTTAAGAGAAACCGGATCGAGATCATCATTTCCACAAAAAATGAGGTGGGTGTAAAGGCTGGAGCCAGCCTGCTGGACGAGATTGAAGACCTGGTGGTGGTTGACTCGCCGGTACGTGAGGGCATTGCCGTCATCCGCGCACCTCTTCTGGGCCCCAGCTATGCAGCACAGACCGAAGCAGCGTTGAAACGCGGTGTATGCTCCCGAAAATTGCCGGCGACCACCCTCAGCCGATAATCACCACAAACGCCCTATTTGAGGGGATGAGCCAGCGGCCCTTCAGGCGGTCCGTCATATGGCATTCCGGGATCAGGAGAAGGCCCATAGGGAATACTGGGATTGCCGCCTGCATATTCTCGCGGGTCGGGACGTATTGGTATTGAATCGCTGCGTGCGAGGGCGGCTCTGAAAAAGTTGGAGAGTTCATAATTGAGCGATGCAGTGCGATCACGCAGATGCTGGAGCGATCCTCGGGCCTCACTCACAACCACGTAAGGCGCCGAGGCGCGAATGTCCTCAATTGCATAGTGGTAAGCCTTAAGCCGTCCTGCGGATTCTTCAAACACCGACTCAATGTAATCATAATTTTCCTGCATGTGGATCCGGGCCGCCCGCTTCTCCTGAGCCCGAAGGCCGGGATCGCGTTTCAACACCGAATCAATGCGACGGCTGTCTGAAGCCAGAACCCGTCTTGCAGCTTCGCCGAACAGCGTCAATGCACGATGATCTGAATTCAGTTGATAGGCCAGGAACGCTATCGGGTTTTCAGGTGAGTCCGTCCAATGCCCCGAGCCATAGCCGCCGAGTTGTGCGTCATAAGAGATACTTGTCGGGCGTGCTTGAAAATATAAAGGGCGTATCATCCGCTCGCCTGCTTCGCGCATGACGATTTCATCCCGATTGAATTCGGTTTGGACCTGGCCCCTGAACACTATGTCGACATTGAGCAGGAACTCATCGGTCAACTTCGTGAAAACGGTGGGGCGTGGGCGTCCGAAATCGCCTTCATACGCACAGGCGCTCAATAGCAGCGATAGCAGAACCGGCAGAAGCAGGAATTTTATAATTTGTGCTGGGAAAGCGATTAAATCGGCAGGAGTGCGCCACACGGAGTGAAGACCAACGGCTGTATGGTTTAATGGCTCTTCAACTCGACTCATGGAGCAAACTCACTACTACGCAACAATTGGCGGCCTTGTTACGACTTTCTGCGGGCTGTCTGCTTCGTGCTTTTCCTTGTTTTGGGAGCAACACTTGGCGTTTTTGGTTTTGGGTGACGTTCGATCCTCACACCGGGAAAGATGATGATCTCGGCAGAACTTCCCATGGGATGTTTCACCGTTGTCCGGGAGATATCCGGTCTTTCCCTGTCATTTTCGGGTTGGCGGAATTCCAGGATCGTGACCATTTTAGTGCCCTCTAGCCTTGCGTGTAACTGATGGGATTCTCCATGAGAGACGCGATTACCGATTACGCCGCTATCATGCGAACGCATCTCAATTAGGGCCCTCTTATGGTTAAGAAACTGCTAACAGGCGTCAGTGTTTGGCACAGCCCGCGGGTTAGTCTTCCGAAAGAGCATCGCCGAGGAAATGCCGTCCGTCACGGTCTTCGACCTCGATGATCCATATATCGGGATCAAACTCTGCTTGGCGCCGCAGGTAACTGTCGGCATCCACCTCACTCACCGCATCATCACCAAGACAGGGCGTCCAAAGCCTGTCATTGCTGCTGGCATCCATTCCCGCAGGCGCGGGACCGTACAGGATCACTTTGCCGTCGAGAGAGTTGATCTTGATAAAAATGACGCCGCCATCGCTTTGTCCGCGCCGCACCATCATCGCGGATGCACCCTTGCTGGAACAGTATCGGATATAGGCCTTTGCCCAGATTTCAGCTTTGATGCGCATCGATGATCAGGATGTTGTTGCCATTGGGTCCGGACTATGGAGCAACTTTATATCGCTTGTCCGGGGATTAACTCGATACGGTTTTGCTGAGGCTGCCGCCATTGGCCTGCATCAAGTCCTTCAACAAACGTCCGGATATGCGTCCCTTGATGCTTAGTTTCCGGCCGCGTTCGAAGCCCTCAATAGCTTTACGGGTCGACGCTCCCCAAAGACCGTCTGGTGGACCTGGATCATAACCCAGCTTTAGCAACGTCAACTGCACTGCCTTCACGAGGGCTTTGGTCTCATCGGGAACGGGAGATGAATTGTTCGCCGCCTCATCATCCAATGATGCTCCAAGAATTATGGTCCTGAGAAGCTGGTCCGAAGCGATGCCTGTGATGCTCAGAGCATTGTCATTCTGATAGGCCATTATAGCGGCACGGGTCATATGACCCTGCACGCCATCTACTGGCCCCGGCTCATAACCGTTTTCGGAAAGTTTGCGCTGGATGGCCTCGACAGTCTTCGATCGGGGCAGCGATGCGGTCGTCTTAATATGCCTGGGAAGCGTTTTGGAAACCTTGCGCGGTTCCCGATTACTTTTTACAGCCTCGTTATCAAGGCTCCTCGCCTCGATCGCCATAGGTGCAGGATGAGGCCCCTTTTGAAGGAAGGTCGCATTATAGGTGATCGCAGCCGCCAGAGCGACGAACGCAATCAACATGATCCT
>CAYOEI010000301.1:0-4242 GCA_964402825.1 uncultured Hyphomicrobiaceae bacterium | reverse complement strand
ATGTCCGCTTTACCCCCGAAAGCGGACATTCTCCGAGGCGGCGTCAATGTCCGCTAAGTGCCACAAGCGGAAGAATAGCCTTCGAGTGTCAGTGAGCAGCTCCACCCTCTCCCACAACTACGAATGGTGCCCAATTGGCCGGATGAGCATTGCGACCGCCGGCAGCTATGAGGTCCGACATAGCAATTCGAAGAGCTTCGCCGCGACCGATCCCCGCATGGCGCCGCATAGCTTCCAACGCTTTTGTGATGAGAGCCACCGTCGCGTGACTGTCGACATACCAGTGCGAAACAAGCAGTGCACGCGCACCGGCATAGAAGAACGCCCGCGCAAGCCCCGAAAATGCATCGCCACCTACGGCATCACCGGCTGCTGTGTTGCAGGCCGACAGAATTACCCAATCTGCATCGAGCCTAAGGGTTGCCACTTCCGAAGCGGTCAACAGACCATCATCGATCTTTGTGGCCTTCTCCGGCGGCGTCAGCATGAGCGATGGTTCCGCGCGATTGCGAACGAGAGTCGCAGTTTCGCCGGCGATCAGGCCGTGTGTCGCAAAATGGACGACTTTAGCGCCAGCGAGCGTGCCGTCGGTTGACAGCGATTTAATGTTGGTCTCGGTGGCACGCGCACCGAGATAAACAGCCGCGTCGGGGTCGGACAACCCGAGAGCCCGCGCGACTGCGCATAATTCGTCAGCTGTCTCGGGCAACGGCATTTGTCGACGGACTCGCTCCACATTGGCGAGCCCACCACGGAAGAATGATGCAAGCATTTTCCAAACACCGTCACTTGCGGTTCGCGGGCGTGCAGCTGGTTGTGATAGTGCGCAGCGCTGACGGGACCAGGCGCGCTTGTCGGTACCATCCGCGCCGGTAAGTAGCGGGTTGCCAAAGCCGATAAATGAACCTGCGGCCGCGCTCGTTTTTGCCTGAGTGCGCAGAATTTGCAGGCTCGCAACTGACGGCAGCACACTGAGGGCGTTGCGCTGTCCAAGCCATTTCACCTTAGCATAGCCCGCAGTGCTAGTGGGGATGGCCACCTCAGGTCGTTCGGTGACGAGTGTCTGGAAAGGAAGCGCATTGAGCGCTCCCGAAGGCACGATCAGCATGTGCTTGTCACCGATGAGGTCCTCGGCAGCGTCGAATAGAACCGTATACAGGCGATGCGCGCGTGCGGCATCGAACGGCAATAAATCACCCTCTTGAGGTTTATTCTTGTGGCCAAGCAGACTGGCGCACGAGAGTGCACCTTTGCCGCGCCACGCGGACAGGTCGAGACCACATCGCAGAGCGGAGACCTCACGTAACAGGCCTTCTCTTCCGATATTTGCACGGATCCAACGGCTGCCCGCCTTCGAGACGACCCAAATGAACGTTGCGTCTTGCAGGGGCTTGATCAGAACGAGGACTTCATTCGTCGACAGGTGAGATATTGTGGCTTCTGTTGTCAGGGCCTGGGGTTTGATCAAGTCGGCATAGCGGGGGAAGTTATGCTGCACGCGCGCGTTGATATCGGCGAGCCGTGCCTCAACCTTGGCAGCATCTGCACGCAGGATTGTTTCTTTGTCAGATTGTCGTTCACCCGAAGGCAGCGAGACCGCCTTGATCAACTGGCTATCCAATTTACTCCAGCGTTCTCTGAGGTCCTGCTGCTCGCGCACCAGCTTTGCAAGTTCTGCATCGGTGGCGTCGTGGCGCAGAGCCATTTGAGCCAGCGCAGCTGACGCGACGTTCTCGACAGTCTCTTGAGCTGCCTTGAATCCTGCATTGTAGGACCCTTGCAACCCGGTAGCGAGCTTATCGCTGGAATAGTCCAACAGGTCAGGGCTGCGTGGCTTTTCCCGCACCAGCTTGCCTTGTTCTATTTCCCCGGTCAGGAACGCCGGCAATTCGTAAGATTTGGCCTTCCTCCAGCTCGACTGCACCTCGATCGACAGTACTTCCTTGAGTGCCCTGCTCAATCGCGCCGATGATACCTGCCGAGCATACCCTTTGTAGCCACCACGTTGCTGAAGTGCTCGCAGGATAGCGGCACTGCGCTCCAGACGTCCCATGACTTCGATGTCGGTGAGCATGTCGGAAGCCGCTGCCTGCCCCTTAGCCTTGCGGAGATACTCGACCCATTTCATGTCGAACAGAGCCATCAAATACGATGAGACTGCGCTACCTGATGTCCCGACTTCGCCGATACAGCGCCCTTCGTGCCAACACCCATTCAGAATGCGGTAAGCCTCCTCGGCTTGACCATCGCGATCCGCGATTTCGGCAGCGAGTAAAGCCGCCGAAATTCTGTGCACCGACGTCTGGTTGATCGGCTGGAATTGCTCACGTATTTTGTCGATGAGGGTCTTGGCCTCGCTCAACCGGCCCGTCTTCACCAGGGCCTCGCCAAAAGTGATCATGAGTTCGAAGTAAGTATGGGGATCGTAGCCGAACAGGGAGTCGGGCAATCCGCCGAACTGTTGGTGTAGCTCTATGATGTCGTCGTAGCGTTCGAGTGCCTTGAGGGATCTGTTTCCGACTTCGACCAAGTCGATCATCGTGCCCATAGCAAACTCGGGTTTTCGGGCTATTGTTTCGAAAAGTATTTCGGCGTCGCGCCTTGCACCCTTGATCTGTGCGTAGGCCAAATCGGCGTCACCCTGATCGAGCAGCAGGCGCGCAAACCAAACTTTGATAGGGATTATGGTCGCCTTGACGTTGCGACGGTCGGCTTCGGACAGTGTTCTCGACTCGCGCAGGCGGCGGTCGAGTGCTTCCAGCAGCTTAAAATAAGCGCGTCGGGCCTGCGGGAGCTTGCCCTGGATCGCCAGCATACGGGCGCGAAGGCGGTCGAGCAGCACATTGTCTTGCCAGCTCGTTTTTTGCTTCCCACTGCTGGCTTCGATGCGCTGGAGATAGGTATCACATTCGATGCAATAGGCACTCTTGTTCTCAACCACCATGCGCGTTCTGTGGTCGAGAATGGCCAGGAGAACCTCTCGCTCCTTGGCCTTGAGTTGCAAGTTCTGGGTTGTTTCCATGAAACTAAGAAAAATACCCAGCGAGGATTCGTCGTAGCCGAGGCGCAGGTTGGTGCGCAGGGAATAGTGCATCAACTCGAGGGGAACCTCGCTCGGGAGCAGCATAAGGGTCTGGTAGTGCTTGCCTCCAATCTTCGAAAGTCGTTGGTCTCGATTGAGCGTCCCCAGCAGCGGAAGTGCCAAGTGCGACATTCCCAGGTCTCTGTAAAGACTCACCAATAGCCGAGTAACGAAGGCATCCACTGTGAAGTATTCCTGGGCCGCACCGAAGTGGATGACCTCCCGTTTTGATAGTTGCGGGATGGCTGCATAGACCTTTTCTGCCAGCGGTCTGGCTTGAGCGTACTCTCCCAGAATGGAATGCGCGGTTGCGAGCATCGCATAGTCGGATGCAATGGTCAGAGTGGCGATGTCGGAGTGTGAGCGGATGAGGTCAAGGAAGGCTACCTTTGCCGCCTCGTAGTCCTTCCGACCAAACGCCTCGAGGCCCGTGGCGCGAAGTGCTTGGGCTTCCGTCTGCGATGAGTTGCCCGTTTTCGTCCGCCGCACTTCCCCGATACGTAGCGGTATCACGGGCGCGCTCCGAGTCGCATCCTGCTGCGGCGTCACGGTGCCATCGGCTTGGGCTTGTTGACTCGGCGACGCGTTCGCTCCTGGCGAGGCGACAAATGCGGGAAGCAGTACTGCGGCAAGCGCGACGATCCATGAAGCAATGTTGTTTAGGTGTAGCTCGTCATCTCTTCGAGATCTCATGGTTGTCGCGAACGCCCCCTGCTGTCTGAGTGCTGCCGCCTAGAGCAACGCCTCGACTGTTGCATATCTGCGTAAGCCGCCATTCTGACGGCTCATTGGATTGCACCTGCGCTTTCATCCAGACGGCAGTCGACCGCCTGCGCACCTTATGTTATCGCGCAGTTGACAACGACGGCAATCGCAAGGCTGTCAATCCTCTCACCAGATCGAGGCAATCCGCCAGGTGCGCACCATCTAGGTCGTGGGTCAGATATGCGACTTGCAGGCCAGTGCGTGGTCTTCCCTCTTGTGATCAGCAGCTGAACACCGAGCCCATACCCGGTCACTTCCGCTTCGGGTCAAAAGCAGACATTTGAGTTGGGGTCGCCGACGTCCGCTTTACCCCCGAAAGCGGACATCCGGCCGGGTACACAAAATGTCCGCTAAGTGCCAAAAGCGGACATCAGAGTATCGCGGCCGAACCCTTA
>CAYOEI010000300.1:0-7893 GCA_964402825.1 uncultured Hyphomicrobiaceae bacterium | reverse complement strand
CACCGTAACAGGGGGGGCGCTACAGCGGCGCCCGCGTGCTGCCCGGGTTATAACTACAGGGGGGAACCTGCATCAGGCAACGGCAGGAATATAATTATGAAAAGCGAGTGTGGGATGCGGTATTGGGCCGCACCGACTCATTATTGCTGTTGCGGGTAAAGCAGCAAAAAACCAACCATATGTTACCTACAACGTTACCTAATGCCCCCCAGTGGGGTTGGATATCTTCGTTAACCTATTGAAATATTTGGTGGAGCCAGACGGGATCGAACCGACGACCTCGTGAATGCCATTCACGCGCTCTCCCAACTGAGCTATGGCCCCACACTGTGCGCAAGCGCCGAAACTCCCGGCGCAGGCGCATAATTCTTTAGTTAGGCTTACCCGGCAGTGCGATCAAGCGAAACATGCAACCGCGCCAGCGCAGCTTTAACCATCGCCTTTCGAATCACTCGCCCCGCCGATGATGCCGCTCACGGCGGCGCCGGCTTCATCCTCGTCGACCTCAAGGAAGGCGTCTTTATTTTCGTCAGGCGGGATATCCGCTTCATCATCGCCAAGATCGGCAAGCTTCGCATCCTCGTCGACATCTTCTTCCGCCGCCGCCTCCTCAGAGGAAGCGAATTCAGGATCAACAGCAGGCGGCTCGCTCGAAGCGGCAGGAGTTTTGCTCTCCTTGACTGCTTCCTTCACCTTTTCCTCAGTGGCAACAGGTGCTGGAGCCGGTGCGGCTTTCGGTTTTGGTCTTGGTTTCGGTTTCGGTGTTTCAGGAACGAATGTCGTTTCGCAAATTGGACAAATGATTGGATCACGGCCCAAATCATAAAACTTGTTTTCGCAACTTTCGCACAGTCGCTTCGTTCCACGCTTTTCTTTCGTCATGAAAAATTTCCCGAAATAGTGTAAATCGCCGGTTCCATGCCATGACAGGCCGCCAGTGTCAAAAGCAAAAAAAAAATACATTTGCGATGAAAATATATTGGCGTTGATATATTCAGGGGCGAACGGCTCGATTGCCATCATCCATTGAGCAGCCCAACGACGCATTATCACTAAGCAGACACCACCTGACAACCAAGCAAATGCCAATAACTCTGACCGCTTCAAAATCCCATTCCCTGCGCGGGGCAATCCGCGTCCCCGGCGACAAATCAATTTCTCACCGGGCGCTGATATTTGGCGCTCTTGCAACCGGGACAACGAAGATCACCGGGCTGCTGGAAGGCGAGGATGTGATTGCCACGGCGCAGGCGCTGAAAAGCCTGGGGGCCGGGATCGAGAAAAAAGACGGCTGCTGGATTGTGCATGGGCGCGGAGTCGGCGGACTCAATCAGAACGTAAGTGAGCTTGATTTCGGCAATTCCGGCACCGGCGCAAGATTGATGATGGGCGTGATTGCCGGTCAGGATGCCCGCGCAACCTTTATAGGCGACGCCTCGCTCTCAGGCCGGCCCATGGGCCGCGTGCTCACGCCGCTCAAGCAAATGGGTTTGCGCGTGGAGGGGAGCGGCGACACGCTCCCCCTCACCCTTTCCGGCACGCCGGATCTGCTGCCAATGGAGTATGAACTCCCCGTCCCCTCCGCCCAGGTGAAAAGCGCCGTGCTGCTGGCCGGTCTGCATGCCCCGGGCACAACATGCGTGATCGAGAACGAGCCGACCCGGGACCATACCGAACGCATGCTGCGTTACTTCGGCGCCAAAGCGACCATTACCCGCAACGATGGACAGACCCGGATTTGCGTTGAGGGCAACGCCGAGCTCACCGGAAATGACGTTGCCGTGCCCGGCGACCCGAGTTCGGCTGCGTTTCTGGCCGCCGCCGCGCTGGTGACTGAAAAGTCGGATATCACCATTGAAGGGGTGCTGATAAACCCGACGCGCATTGGCTTCTATAAAACCTTAAGGGAAATGGGAGCAAATCTGGCATTCGAGAACGCGCGCGAAGAGAGCGGCGAGCCGATTGCGGATATACGCGTGATCTCAAGCGCATTGACGGGCGTAACCGTCCCCGCCGGCCGCGCCCCCTCAATGATTGATGAATATCCCATTCTCGCCGTGGTCGCGGCCTTTGCCAGCGGCGAAACCCGCATGGAAGGCCTTGGCGAGTTGCGCGTGAAGGAAAGCGACCGGCTGGCATCCACGCTCAATGGGCTGAAAGCATGCGGCGTGGACGCTCAAGCGGAAAGCGATATGTTGATCGTGCGCGGCGGTAACACCGTTACCGGCGGCGGGCACATCGAAACTCATCTGGACCACCGTATCGCGATGGCCTTCCTCATCATGGGGCTGGGCGCGCAAACCCCGGTAACGATTGACAACGCCGCCGTTATCGCCACCAGTTTCCCTCAATTCGACGGGCTCATGAAGCAGCTCGGCGCGAACATCGTTGAAACAGGACAGTAAGCCGCATGATCATCGCGATGGACGGACCGGCCGCATCGGGCAAGGGCACTCTCGCCAAAAAACTGGCGCAGCATTACGAGCTGGAGCATCTGGACACCGGCGCACTCTACCGGGCCGTTGCGCGCGACATGATCGCGGCCGGCAAGCCGCTGGATGATGAACAGGCCGCCGCCGTTATCGCGCGCGAAATCGACCCTGGCTCCCTTGAGGACCCTCAACTGCGCACCGCTGAAACCGGCGAAGCGGCGTCCAGGGTGGCCAAACTCAAACCAGTGCGCGCGGCGCTGGTGGATTATCAGCGCAAATTTGCCGAACGCCCCGGGGGGGCAATTATTGAAGGGCGCGACATCGGGACGGTTGTCTGCCCCAATGCAGATGTAAAACTGTTTATAGAAGCCTCAACAGAGGTACGCGCAGCGCGCCGCCACAAGGAGTTGATCGAAGCTGGAGCGGATATTTCCTATGCAGAAATCCATGCCCAGATCACGGCCCGCGACACCCTTGACCGCACCCGGGAAATCTCGCCATTATTGCCTGCTGAAGACGCGCTCTTGCTCGATACCTCGGATTTGGGTATAGAGGCGGCGTTTGAGGCCGCTATCAACCTTATCGATACGAACTAAGCGATAAGGGAGTGCGGGCCATTTGGTATGCCTTGATTACGCTTAACTTGCTGATCCGGAACGCCAATTCGGCAAAAACAAAAGAAGATGTTTAATTTGAGCGCCGGGCGGCACGCTGTTGCTTTGGTAAAACAGAAACCTTTTTAATATCCCACCGCGCAATAATTGAGCGCAAGGTGGTCCCTATACGGGCAATCGGGAGACCTGATGAACGAAGTGCAGTCAAGTGAACTTAACCCAACCCGCGAGGATTTCGCGGCACTTTTGGATGAAATGCTGGGGGAATCGGCCCTTGCAGAGGGAAGCGTAGTCAAAGGCAAAGTCGTCGCCATCGAAAAAGACCTTGCGGTCATCGATGTTGGACTGAAGACCGAAGGCCGTGTGCCGCTGAAAGAATTCTCTGTTCCCGGTCAGGAAAATACCATCTCCGTTGGCGATGAAGTCGAGGTTTATCTCGAGCGCGTCGAGAATGCGCTTGGCGAGGCTGTCCTCTCGCGCGATAAGGCGCGCCGCGAAGAAAGCTGGGTGACCCTCGAAGAAAAATTCAAAAAGAATGAGCGCTGTGAAGGCGTCATCTTTAACCGGGTCAAGGGCGGCTTTACCGTCGATCTTGATGGCGCGGTGGCATTCCTGCCCGGAAGCCAGGTGGATATCCGCCCCGTACGCGACATCGCTCCTCTAATGAATACCCCGCAGCCCTTCCAGATTCTCAAGATGGACCGCCGCCGTGGCAATATCGTTGTCTCCCGGCGCGCTATTCTCGAAGAAACCAGGGCCGAACAACGCAGTGAAATCGTCGCCAAGCTGGCGGAAGGCCAGGTCATTGAAGGCTTGGTCAAGAACATCACCGATTATGGCGCATTTATCGATCTGGGCGGCATTGACGGCCTGCTTCATGTCACCGACATGGCGTGGCGCCGCGTCAGCCATCCGAGCGAAATCGTCACCGTGGGCGACAGCGTCAAGGTGCAGATCATCCGCATCAACCCGGACACCCAGCGCATCTCACTGGGCATCAAACAGCTTGAATCCGATCCGTGGGAAGGCGTTGAAGCCAAATACCCGGTTGACACACGGATCACTGGTACGGTGACCAACATCACCGACTACGGCGCCTTCGTTGAGCTTGAATCCGGTGTTGAAGGCCTCATTCATGTGTCGGAGATGAGCTGGACCAAAAAGAACGTGCATCCTGGCAAGATCGTCTCCACCAGCCAGGCAGTCGAAGTCCAGGTGCTGGAAGTCGATCCGCAAAAGCGCCGGATTTCCCTTGGACTCAAGCAGATCCAGGAAAACCCCTGGGTTGAGTTTACGCAAACACACCCGGCCGGCACGCAAGTGGAAGGCGCCATCCGTAACATCACCGAGTTCGGCCTGTTCATCGGCCTGGACGGCGGCGTTGACGGCATGGTCCATCTGTCCGATCTGGACTGGAACCGCTCTGGCGAAGACGCCATTCAGGACTATAAGAAGGGCGATGAAGTCAAGGCGGTCGTGCTTGAAGCAAACGCGGATAAAGAGCGCATCTCGCTTGGCATCAAGCAGCTCGGCGGCGATCCGCTCAAGGCTGCCGATGGCGGTCTGAAGAAAGGCCAGCGCGTCACCTGTGAAATCCTTGAGGTCAAGGAGCGCGGTCTGGATGTCAAACTGTCTGACTCCGACGTAACCACCTTCATTCGCCGCGCGGATTTATCCCGCGAGCGCTCAGAGCAGCGTCCTGAACGCTTTGCGGCGGGAGAGAAAGTGGATGCGGTCATCACCCAACTCGACCCCAAGACCCGCAAACTGACTGTCTCGATCAAGGCGCTTGAAATTGTCGAGGAGAAGGATGCCGTCAAACAGTATGGCTCAAGAATAAGCGGCATCAGCGTTTCGGCGACAAACCGGCCGCCATAGATGCCGAAACGCCCGCTCTCATCAGGGCCGGTGCGGTAGCTGTTCGGTGTGTCGGTGGGGGGAGTATCTGACATTGAGACCTGAACTTTTGACTGACTAATTAGCTTACGTGGCCGCTTTAGCGGCGGCAATGAATGAGTGGATCAGACCAGGATCCTTTTCTCCTGGTGCGGATTCAACCCCTGAAGACACATCCACCATGGGTGCGCCCGTGGTTGCTATGGCAAGGCGTACATTATCAGGATCGAGCCCTCCTGAAAGCATGAAGTTTGCATTTTTCCTCACCCTGGCAAAGGCCTCCCAATCGAAAGGAACGCCATTTCCGCCGGGCAGGGCGTCGCGCGCCGCTTCGGGTGTTTTGGCGTCAAACAGGATGATGTCCGCAGCGCTGTAAGCATGTGAGAGCGCCACATCATCGGGTGAACCGACCTTGATGGCCTTCATGACGGGTCTTTGCGCGAGCTGCGAGATTTGCATTACGCGCTCTGGGCTTTCACTCCCGTGCAGCTGGATCAAATCCGGATTGACCTCATCGGTGATGCGTTTCACCGCTTCGTCATCGGGGTCGACCAGCAGGGCGACAGACTTCGCCTTGCCCCGGGCCATGGCCGCCAACACGCTTGCGTCCGCGTGGGAGACATTGCGTGGTGAAGCCTCGTAGAACACCAGCCCAATATAATCCGCACCGGCGTCAAGCGCGGCCTCGAGGGCGCCAGACGTGCGAAGACCGCAGATTTTCACCTTTGTATTCATGACAATTAACGGGCCAATTAACGGGTTTGAGTTTCATCGGCGTTTGCACACCGGACATAATGCCCAAACTAAAAGATTGTCGGATTGCTGTCCATGAGCTGGCCATGCACTTCGGCCCTGGATCACTCGGCGGCGCTGGCTGATTCCAGTTTGGGCTGGGTTGCGCGGCGCAATTGCAGCCTGAGCTGGTCGGCTTCACGGCGCAGCATGGCAGCGTCGCTGGCGCGCGCGCGGGCCCGTTTGCGCCATTTGCGCTGGGTAAACCAGGTTGCGCATCCGCCGAGCATCAATCCTACGCACAGGGTCACAAACAGATAGAAGAAGAGGGGGGCTTCGAATGCCAGATAAGGACTATCGGGAGAAAATGGGTCGAGGTTCAAGCGCACCGAGTGCCGGTTGGCGACCGCAAATATTACCAATATCAGGCCGGCTGGCAGTATCAGAAACAGCCAGAGAAATTTTTTGAACACGCTTTTGTCCCCGCACCTCAGGAGCTGGACGATCCGCCATCATAGTTCCGGTTCAGCCGTTCGCGCAATTCCTTCCCCGTCTTGAAGAAGGGGACATATTTTTCCTCAACGAAAACGGTTTCGCCGGTGCGTGGATTACGCCCCTGCCGGGCGGTCCGGTGTTTGACCGTGAATGCTCCAAAACCGCGCAACTCCACGCGGTCACCCCTGGCCAATGCATTTATGATCTCATCCAGGATGATATTGACGATGCGCTCAACGTCCCGCTGGTAGAGATGTGGATTTGCAGCGCCAACCCGCTGTATCAGTTCTGACTTGATCATGACGCAATCCCCAACTTCTTCCCTTGAAGCCTATCTCTTTGCTCTTATTGACTTTTACTGGCGATATTAATTTACCGGAGCGTGCCAAACCGAGACCATGCCGTCAAGGCGAACACGCTCTAAAGTATTTCGAGTGCCGAGAACCGCATCCAGCATTGCGGCGGGTAAACCGCCGCTGGAGAGGACATATCTGGCTGTTTTGCTCAAGAATCCGGTAGATTCAGATGACTTGACTTCCCAGTCTATGATTTTTAAATCTTTTGCCACCTGCCGCTTTTCTTCCAGCCACATCACCGCTTCTGCCTCACCGCCAAGTTCATCAATGAGCTTGTGCTTCAATGCTTGCCGTCCGGAATATATGCGCCCTTCCGTCAGACCAGGCACCGCCTGAGGGTCAAGGGAGCGCCTTTTGGCCACCATTTCCACGAACCAGGTCTTGGATTCCATGACCATTTCCTGGGTCAGTGCACGGCCCCGGTCATCAAGCGGACGGAACGGCGAGAGGACAGCTTTCAACTGTCCGCTCCTGACTTCCTCCATCTTGATGCCAAGTTTGCTCAGCATCTCCGTGACCTCCGCCCATTGGATGATCACGCCGACCGAGCCGGTGATGGAGTTGCCGCGCGCGATGATATGATCGCTGGCGAGGCCCGCCATATAGGCTGCTGAAGTGGCAACGGTCGAGAATACGGCCACCACAGGCTTCTTCTTCGCCAATTTCAAAAGCGCGATATGCAGTGATTCTCCGCCGACGGTTGTGCCGCCAGGACTGTTGATGCGCAGGATCACGCCCTTGACGTTTTTGGATTTGGAAATGTCCTTCAACATTTCCTCGCGGTCAAAGTCCTCGGAGATTATTCCGGAAATGTCGATGCGGGCGATATGCGGTTTGTAGCCAATGGAAGCGGCGAGCTCATCGTCTTGAAGCACCATGGCGGCTATCAGTGCGATGACGGCCGCCAGACTCAGCAGCCGCCAAAATGTGACGCTCCGCTTGAGCCGTCTCCTGTCGACCAGAAAATCTGCCCGAAGCGTCATGTCGCCTCACTTGGCGGAGAATTCCCGCCGGTGTTGTGCCCGCGTTGACACGCGCCCAAACTCTGAGCGCGTGCCCGTAAATCAGCCCTAAACCTGCAATCAGGTCTTGTCATCCTCCCCGGCGCCGCCATCGGTGTCGCTGGCGGCATCATCAGCCGGGGTGTCGGCTGCGCTCTTTGCCTCTTCTGCGTTGTCCTCTGCGTCGTCCTTGGCCTTCGCTTTGGGCTTGGCTTTGGCTTTGGCTTTGGCTTTCTTCGGCTCCGGCTTGGCGTCGTCGTCAGCCTCGTCGTCAGCAGCCCCGTCGTCAACAGCCTCGTCGTCGCTGGTTCCCTTGGCCTTGTCGAGAGCAGCGCCAAGAATGTCGCCGAGCGATGCGCCGCTCACT
>CAYOEI010000299.1:0-3956 GCA_964402825.1 uncultured Hyphomicrobiaceae bacterium | reverse complement strand
AGGGTCGTTCGCGACATATAACACAGGCTCTTTAAACATTGGAAAATTCACTGCGCTTTTCATTGACGCTGCGGGTATCTGGGTTATATGCCGCGGCTGCAGATATCTCCTTATTCAGGAATGGGTACGGAACAAATAAGCCCGGCCCAATTAGCTTAAACACCCCCCTGACACTGATCTGCCCCCACAGATTGGTCCAGTTTGAATGTTAGTTCATGAGTAGTCTCCGGTCCAATGGGACGATGGCTTCGGGTGCTGGTGGTCGGTATCCAAGGGCGCTGTGGGGCCTGATTGTGTTGTAGTGCTTGCGCCAGTCCTCGATGATGATCTGGGCCTCTTTGAGGGAATAGAAGACCTCGCCGTTGAGTAGTTCATCGCGGAAGCGCGCGTTGAAGCTTTCGCAGTATCCATTCTCCCAAGGGCTTCCTGGTTCGATGTAGGCTGTTTTGGACCCGACCGCGGTGATCCAGTTACGAACGGCTTCAGCGACGAACTCGGGGCCATTATCGGATCGAATGAATGCTGGCACGCCTTTGAGGATGAACAGATCGGTCAGGACATCGATTACATCCGTTGAGTTGAGCTTTCGTTTGACGCGGATCGCCAGACACTCCCGAGTGAACTCATCAATCAGGTTCAGAGTTCTAAATGCCCGGCCATCATCGGTTCTGTGATGTACAAAATCATAGGACCAGACGTGATTGGGATACTCAGCGCGCAATCTCATACACGAGCCATCATTGAGCCACAGACGGCCTTTCCTGGGTTGCCTTGAGGGCACTTTCAGCCCCTCTCGTCGCCATAGCCGTTCCACGCGCTTGTCATTGACCTGCCAGCCAGCATCTCGAAGGAGAGCGGCAATACGACGATAGCCATAACGGCCATACTGCCGGGTCAGTTCGATCATGTCGGCGACAAGGCGTTCTTCGTCTTCCTTGCCCCTCGGCGCATGGCGCTGTGTGGAGCGATGCTGACCAAGCAGACGACAGGCCCGGCGTTCAGAGATGCCAAGCTTGTCGCGCACCTGATCAATGCACCGCCTTCTGCGAGAGGGGCTTGAGATGTCTTCCCCGTGCAGCCTCTGAGAGTATCTGCTTATCAAGGGTGAGATCGGCAACAGCCTTGCGTAACCGGTCATTCTCCTTCTCAAGCGCCTTTAATCGCTTGAGCTGGTCAGTGCCCATGCCTCCGTAATCCTTGCGCCATCTGTAAAAGATAACTTCCGTCACGCCTATCTGACGGATCGCATCCGCCATCGGCAAACCTTGACCTCGCAATACTTCAACCTGGCGTAGCTTGGTGATGATTTCTTCCGGTTTGTGACGCTCGATCGCCATGTCTGGTCCTCCCGTTTCCAATATATCAGGGTGGACCAATTCAATGGGGGAGGATCAGGTCTCCATTCGTGCCGAATAAGTCGAAGACATCCTGCGTCTGTCCGCCCGGAACCATACGCAGTGGTAATCTCTGCAAGAGTCCTCCTCGCTGCCGGCCGGGATTCGTTCTGAACAGTTCCAAGACCGACTGTGTGTGCCCTCCAGGGAGTCTTCAAAGAGGCAACAACTGCATAGCGGTTCCGAGGTAAATCGGGAGTCCTGCTGGGCACATAGGACCCGAGACTTAGGATTGTCCCGATTTGCTGGCGATGTCCGCAATGGATGGAGAACCCACGGATCAACCTACCCCTCTTGCCAAGGTGAAGGCCGCTGCAAAATGTGCAAAGGTGGAAGCCGAAATCACGAAGATTGAAGCTGAACTGGTAAAGTGCCAGGCTGCCAAGGCGAAGTACGAAGCCGCTAGGGCGATGTCAGGGATCGGCAAGCCTGAATGAAAGCAGCGGCCTGTGCCGCCAATGCTGGCCTTGCACGGCCTAGATCGAGACCGAAATACATAGGAGGCGATCATGCTTCTCAGAAAGATCAGGATACTGATTTTAGCGGCGTTCCTCAGCGCGCTCTTCTACTGGCCCGGCAGCGATGGAGCCTATGCCCTCGATCCGGCTCCTGACTGTGATTCCCGGTTATCGAAAATCTGGTCTGGCGTGGTTTCGCAGGAGCGCCTGGTTGACACCAGTGAAGCTTCTCTGGCGGGTGCGAAGGATATGGAACGCCAAGCGCAGGATGCCTGGGTCACCGGGAAATGCTTTCTCAAAGAGAATGAAACCGGCGAGGGATGCAAGAATATTGCGAGCCAGAGAGATTGGGCCAAGTGGCAACAAGAGGCTCTACAGCCGATGTTACGGGATGCGAAAAAAACCTACATGGAAGCGATGCAGAAGGTTGAGCGGGTGAAGCGGGAGTGCGGACAGGCGCCGCGCCAGGCCGATAGCGATGCCAAGGCCGAGGCTGAAAAGGCGAAAACAGAGGCAACTCTCGCCGCAACATCAACACGCTATCTCGCCCCTCAAAGTGCATTCGTTGCACCGACAGGCGACCCGCAGCTGACGGAACAACAGCTGGCCGCCGACATGCAGACTGCGTTGAAGAATATCGGCTGTTATACGAAAAGCATTGACGGCGACTGGGGCAGCGGATCAAGGGCGGCTCTTCAGCGCTTGAACAGCATGGCCGGGACGAACTTTGCCACAGATGTGCCAACGCAAGAGGCGCTGGCAGCAGTCAGCAGTTGGGGCGGCGGCAAGTGCAAAGTGGTCGCCAAGCGCAAGACGCCGAGAAAGACCAGGAAGGCAAAAACCTATCGCAAGAAGAAAACAACCACGTCATCGAGAAAGACGGCACCTTCCGGTGGCGGCGGCTCGATTAGCATCGGTATCGGCGGAGGCGGCATTACGATTTCAGATACGCGCCTGAAGCGGGACGTGATGCACATCGCCACGCTGGAGAGCGGGATAAAGCTCTATCGTTTCCGCTATCTGTGGGAGGAAACACAACGCGTTGGTGTGATGGCGCAGGAGCTTCTTGTGTTAGATGCCACCCACGGCGTGGTCACCATGAAGCCTGGCGGTTACTATGCGGTGGACTATCAGATGCTGGGCCTGCGCATGACCACATTTGAGGCTTGGCGCGAGAAAGGTTTGGACTCGGTCCTGCTTAAATCTTCACATGACCATGCGAGCGTGATACCGGCGGCGTTCGCGGAGTAGTGGGTCTTTCTTCCGGATCATTGCCGCTCTCAGGCCATCGGATGGTCCCAAGCGCAAGCAGAGACGAGGTGCGGTTATGTCCGCTTTGGGTCATAAGCAGACATTCTGAGCGGCTAATTCCATGTCCGCTTTACCCCCGAAAGCAGACATCACCTAGCATCCAAAATACGCTTCACTTGCGCAGCCGGGAGAGGGTTGCCAGTACGGGTCAAATACCCCTGCATGGCAAGCCTGCCCGCAATGGCTCTCAATGAAAGCCTTTCCTTCCGGTTCCCATGAGCGAGCCGCTTCGCTTCCCGTACCAATTCGGGGTTGGTTTCACGATAGCCCTTGCGACCCTCAATACGATGACCAAGCTCGGCTGACCGCCGGTCGCGTGCCGCCTTCAGTTTCTTGACCAGCGGCTTTTTCTCCACCTGTGCAAACACGGCCATGCTTGCTCGCGATCCAGTGGCCGCTAGGGAGCATGCCCGCTGGAAAACCGTGATCATCAATCCAGCGTCGAATGGTGCGCTCATGCCTGCCCATGAACCGTGCAATGGCCCTCAGGCCAATCAACCATTCACCGTCGGCATCTGTGGGTGGGAGTGGCATAACGGTATTATTATACCATAGATGCCTAGTTGCATCGGAGCCGTAATTTAGGGCTCATCCAATGTCTGCTATTGGGGGTAAAGCGGACATCAGCGCTTGACTGCTTTCTGTAAGTTACGGGCTGAATTTGAGCTCAAACGAACAAGCAAGTCACATGACCACATCCGCTAAATGAGGTTTTGAGTTCGCGTGGCTAGTCACATACTCACGAAGTTGCTGTTCGCTATTATCCAGTCGAACAGACGCCATTCACAGTCCA
>CAYOEI010000298.1:0-4627 GCA_964402825.1 uncultured Hyphomicrobiaceae bacterium | reverse complement strand
GTTAGTTTTATCTGGCTTGTTTTATTTCTCAGCTAATCCTGTCTAGATGAGCCCGGTCACGCGTCTGCGCCTGATTTGCAGGAAGCAGACGAGCGCCAGAAGCAGTATAGCGGGGATATAGAACAGCTCTTTGGGCGGGCGGATTGCCGGCACTTCCAGCTTGGTCACCTCCCAATCCAGATCGATGCCCTTCTTCTGTGCGAATTTGCCGAACTCTACATTATCGACAATGGTCTTGCCATTTTCGGTGAGGAATTCGATGCCCGCGTTCTTCAGAAGTCTGGCCGCGCCATCGCCCTCCTTGGCGCCGAGCGGCAACTCCACGGACGTTATGATCAGTTTGCCTGAAGACTGATCCTCGCCCTTGACCTGAATGCGGACAACACCATCAGCTTCCGCCTCTTTGGCCAGTTCCAGAACCTGCGCCGTTTCCCTCAGCTCGAAAGGCGCTTTCCACTCATCGAGGAAGTAACCTGGACGGAACAAGGTGAAAGCCACCAGACACAAGGCAAGGCTTTCCCAGATCCTGCTCTTTGTCAGGAACCAGTTTTGCGTGGCGGCAGCGAATAGCAGCATCGCTATCGTCGCCATCGTGAACACGAATATCCCCTTCATAAGCCCCACATTGATCAGCAACAGATCCGTGTTGAAGATGAACAGGAAGGGAAGGATCGCCGTACGCACGTCATAGGAGAAACCTATGATGCCGGTCTTGATCGGATCGCCTTTCGATATGGCGGCGGCCGCAAAAGCGGCCAACCCAACGGGCGGCGTATCATCCGCCAATATCCCGAAATAGAAGACGAACATATGCACCGCGATGAGCGGCACGATCAGGCCCGATTTGGCGCCAACCGCGACAATCACCGGCGCCATCAGGGACGTGATGACGATATAGGTCGCGGTTGTCGGCAGCCCCATGCCGAGTACGAGGCTGAAGAGCGCCACGAAGATCAGCATCAGGATCAGAGAGCCGGAAGAGATCAATTCGATGAACTCGCCAATAACCTGATGCGCTCCGGTTAGCGATACGGTGCCGACAATGATGCCGGCGGTACCGGTGGCGATGGCGATGCCGATCATGTTGCGCGAGCCGGCAATCATACCGTCGAGCAGATCGGCCCAACCGCGCCGTATACCGGCCATAAAGTTGCCGCCCTCGCCGCGGAACATGGCCTTGAGGCCATGTTGGGTGAGCAGAACGAAGATCATGGCGATGGTCGCCCAGAAGGCCGACAGGCCGGGCGAGAAGCGCTCGATCATCAGGCACCAGATCAGTACCACGACGGGCAGTCCAAAGTAGTAACCGGTTTTGGCCACCGGGCCAGGATCCGGCAATTCCAGCAGCGGCGATTCAGGATCGTCGATAACAAGGTCGAGATATTTGGCGGCCCATTTTATCAGACCCAGATAAGCGATCACGAAGACCACCGCCATGCCATAAATCGTGTAGTCGCCGAACAGAACCTTCAACCAGCCCAGGCCGTAATAGGTGCCCAGCGCAAGGCCCGAGACAATGGCGATGCTGAAGGCATAGCCCATCATTTTCTGCGCCATGGTCCTGGGCGCTCCAGGGCGCTGCAAGCCTTCCAGGCCCATTTTGCACGCTTCAAGATGAACGATGTAAACCAGCGCGATGTAAGAAATAATGGCCGGCAGGAAGGCGTGCTTCACCACATCCAGATAGGATATGCCGACATATTCCACCATCAGGAAGGCGGCGGCCCCCATCACCGGCGGCGTCAACTGACCGTTGGTCGAGGATGCCACCTCGACGGCGCCGGCCTTCTCAGCGGAAAAGCCGACGCGTTTCATAAGCGGAATTGTGAATGTTCCGGTCGTCACCACATTGGCGATCGATGAGCCGGAAATCAGGCCGGTCGCGGCTGACGCCACAACCGCGGCTTTCGCCGGTCCGCCGCGCAAATGGCCCATCAGACCAAAAGCAACCTTGATGAAGTAGTTGCCGGCGCCCGCTCTCTCCAGCAGGGAGCCGAACAGCACGAACAGAAACACCATGGAGGCCGAAACACCCAGGGCGACACCGAAGACACCTTCGGTTTGCATCCAGAAATGCCACATCGCCTTGCCGAAAGACGCTCCCTTCCACTGCACCGCTTCGGGGATGAAGTCCTGGTCGCCATAGAACACATAGACGAGGAACACCGATGCCACGATCACCAGCGGCAGCCCGAGCGTGCGGTAGGTGGCAAGCAGAAGGAAGACGATGCCAAACGCCGAAAAGATCAGATCAGCTGTCGTGGGTAATCCTGAGCGGTCCGCGATCGAAGCCTGAAAAACAACCAGATATAAACAGACGCTCACACTCCCGATCGCGATGATCCAGTCATACCAGGGGATGTAGTCTCGTGGAGACGTCTTGAACATGGGAAAGGCGGTCGACGCGAGAAACAGCCCCAGCGCCAAATGAATCGCCCGGGTTTGGTCGGAATTCATGACAAATATGTTCGAACCCGTGATTTCCGCGAGAGTGAACGGGACGTTGGACGCAATATAAATCTGGAAAACCGCCCAAACGAGCGCGATGGCTGTGATCAGTTTGCCTGACCAGTTGGTTGGATTTCTTGCACCGGTATCGGTTTCTAAAAATTCCGCGGTCGCGTCGGTCTCATTATCTTCTTGAGCCGCCGCTTCCGGCGTCCTGGACTTGGCCATGCTGCCCTCCCCCAGATCATCCCTGCTCCCCAGCCAGATCTTGGCGCGTGGCCCATGGAAGCTATGTGAAAATGGAGGGGCCGGAGCCCCTCCATCTCAAACATTCAAGTCAATTACATCAGGCCGAGTTCCTTATAGGCCTTGATGGCGCCCTTATGCAGCGGCGCCGACAGGCTGTCCTTGATCATTGCTTTGGGATCAAGCTTCCTGAACGCAGGATGCAATTTACGGAAGGCATCCATGTTGCCCAGGACAGCCTTGGCAAGTTCGTAGACAACGTTTTCGGGAACGTCAGACGACGTCACGAAAGTCGCGCCTACGCCGTAGGTTTTGATGTCGTTGGGGTTGCCAGGATACATACCGCCCGGAATGGTCGCATAGCGATAGAACGAGTTCTCTTTGACAAGCTTGTCGATCTCCGGACCAGTCGCCGGCACGATCAGGGCGTCACAGGAGGCGACGGTTTCCGCCGTCGAGCCGGAAGGATGCCCGACCAGCCAGAAATAGCCATCGATCTTGTTGTCGCACAGCGCGCCAGCCATTTCCGCTGACTTCATGGCGGAAGCCAGCTTCAGATCAGACCGCTTCCAGCCCATCGCTTCTTCAAACACTTCATAGGTTCCGCGCGTTCCCGATCCGGGATTGCCGATATTGAAGCGCTTGCCTCTGATTTCGGTGAGGTTCTTGATGCCGGAATCGCGGCGCACCAGAACGGTCACGGGCTCTGGATGAACCGAGAAAACCGCGCGAAGCTTCTTGAACGGACCCTGTTTCTCAAACTTGTTGGTGCCGTTATAGGCGTGATACTGCCAGTCCGACTGGGCAACGCCGAAGTCAAGCTCGCCGGCGCGGATCGTATTGATGTTGTAGATCGAACCGCCGGTCGATTCCACCGAGCAACGAATGCCGTGCTTCTTGCGGTTTTTGTTGACCAGACGGCAGATCGCGCCGCCCGTCGGATAGTACACGCCAGTGACGCCACCCGTTCCAATACTAACGAATTGCGTTTTTGCGTTAACGTCTGCTGTCAAAAGTGTGGCGCCGAGAGCCGCTATTCCGGCGAGGGCCACAATTCTACCTGTTACGGAAAATGGCATAGTTTCCTCCTTAAAACTTTGCAAAACTCTCCGTCGCACGTCCGTCGGACTGAACTATGTCCCAACCATAGCGCAACGGCACCCGATATTATTAACGGAATTGAACAAAAGATGTAACCGGGATTTTCATAACTCCCGGTCATGAGGGAACCTCTAAAAATCCCCCGGATTGGCCCTTGCCTGGCCGGTTCATCGGTTCTTTCCGCGCACCGGCCTAAAGTACACGTATTGTTGCCCGGGTTTTCCGGGCTATCAAGCTATTTCATGGATTTTAACCGATATTTCCCAGATAGTTTTCAAATCCATGCGATCATACCTCAAATGCGCCGCCCTTGTAATGGTTTCCCCTCCGCAACTGTCCGGTAGCCTGATTTAGGTGGGTTGGCCGTCCCGGAAGGCCATTTTCCCATATTTTCCGCCATCCAGGCATACCTCTCCCGCACTTTTCACATCGCCGTCGATTTCCTCAGCCTATACCGGAACTTTCACGAGTCAAATTACGATCACTGCAACTTGCATCGTAGAGACTACCAACACGCTCGATTTTGGCACCACTGGCCTGCTCACCGCAAACATCGATGTTACGGCCACTTGCGACATATTGTGCACAAACACCGGTCCTTATGATGTCGGCCTTGACATTGGAACGACCGCGGGCGGCACCACGACCACGCGTTTGATGAACAATGCTGGCACAACGGTCAGCTATCGGATGTTCAGCGACCCGGGCCGCACGACGAACTGGGGCGATGTGGTTGGAACCGATACGGTCGCCGGGACCGGCAACGGTTCGACACAAACTCTGACGATCTATGGCCGGGTACCGCCACAAACATCCGTAGCCCCTGCCACCA
>CAYOEI010000297.1:0-4889 GCA_964402825.1 uncultured Hyphomicrobiaceae bacterium | reverse complement strand
CCCGTTGAGGCGATCTTCGCCCAAGTTCTGCTCCGATGATTATTGGAGATGAACTATGGGTACACCCGAAAATTCTAAACTTTCGAATTTCGTTGATTCAGACAGCGGTGATCTGTTCATGCTGGGCGCAGCCGAACTCCGCGCTGTCCTGACTCCGGCAATATGCCATTGAATAATTTGACCGGATCATGCTCTAACCTCACTGCCAGATGAAGCAATTGAGCCCCAGCTTTTTCTGCACTGCGAAAAGCATGGCGAAAGCAGCCGCGGCCATGGCGATTGCGGTAGCAGTTGCCGCACCCATCAACCCATAGGTCGGGACAAGCGCGAAGTTGAGGCCCAGATTGAGCACCACGGCTCCGAACAGCGCCAGTGCGCAGAATTTCTGCTGGCCCAGCATGTTGAGGATCAGCTCGACCGGCCCCATTGCGGCGCGGATCATCAGCCCCGCAGCCAGCACGAACATCATCGGATAACCGGAGGTGAACTCCGCACCGAACAGCCAGAGCAGCGGCTTGCCGAGGGTGAGAAGAATGAGCGTGCCAGCAAGCGAGGGCCAGAATGTCCATTTCACAGCATCACGCACGGCGCTTTGCAATTCATCGCGTTCACCGCGCGCATTAAGGACGGAGAAACGGTTGGCCGCCGCCGCGCCCACCGCAAAATGCACAAAAGCCACCAGGGAGATGGTCTTGAGGGCGGCAAAGTAAACCGCCACCTGCGAGGGGTCTTCGTAGCGCGACAGAACAAGGATATCGGTATTTAGCAGCAGCAGGGCAAAACTGCTGTAAAGCAGCAGAGGAAGAGAAGTGCGTAACCAGAAACCGGTCTTATAGATGCGCGGGCCAGGACTGGTCTCTTTCCTGATCTTACCCTCCAGCACAATTGTCTGGACGATAGCCGATACCCAGCAGGAAAAAACCGCCGCGCCCGCCGCGCTCACGGCGTTCATCTCAAACCCGGCCACATAAATTCCGAGCATTGCGACCAGGAGAAGCAGCGGGCGCAGAATATAGGGCGGCACCAGAGCCACGCTCATCCAGGCATAGCCGCGTGCGATCCCGTCCTGCACATCAACGAGAGTATACATCGGCAGGCAAAACAGGATGAGGAACGCTGGCAGCAGGTAATACTCCGTTAGCATTGCGCCAAACAAAGCAAGGCCAGCCAGCCCCAGAAGCGCAATGACCGTGCTCGACAGCACCGCGATAACCCGCGCCCTGAGCAGCAGGCCGCGCAGCAGATCAATGCGCCCCGTCTCGCGATATTCAGGGACAAGGCGCGTACATATGGTGGAGAACCCAAGTGGAGCCAGCCCGCCGAGTATCAGCACCCAAACCCAGACAAATACATAAATGCCGTACTCAAAACTGCCCATCCAGCGCGCTAGGAGAACTTGCGAGAAATAGGCGATGCCGGCGCTGACGACCCGAATGAGAAAAGCAACCAGCGCAGCGCGCTGAGTCTGGCCGGAGTCATCGCTGCCGCCGAGAAGCAGGTTTTGAATTTTCTGGAAGGCTTGCGGTACGCGTAGCGCACCTGACCCCCCATGCCTGCGTGCTGTTTCACCCAGCGACATGCGCTTCATCCCCGCTTTTCAGAAGACACGTTTTTTCGAGTGAGAATATACGCGGCCAGCGCTTAAGAAAGCGTTTGCGGCGGGGCCATCTGTTCCAGTTCGGCACAAACTTCGCCCCATAGCGAAGCCCGGGCCCGGTCGCCGATTATTTCGTGCTCTCCTGCGAAATGAGCGGCAATTTCGCCGGCGCGGGCACCATATCTGCGGGTTAACACACCCGCCATGGCCTGGATTTCTGATCTTTCGGGCAACTCAGCAGGTGCAAACTGTGTCATTTTGATCTCCTGGCATGACGATTACCCACACCACAGCAAGTGGCGCGCCAACAGTGGAGCCTGGAGCGTAGATGGGCTGAAAATCTCTACTTTTTCTTTTTGGCTGTACGCTTGCGCTTGGAGCGCTTTTTCCGCCGGACAACGCGCCGCCTGGCGCACACGGTCGAACGCAAGTTCGGAGCGCCCTCGGTGAGCGACGCCTGGATTGTGACCTTGTCGATATTCTTGCCGAACAGCGCACGCCATGTATAGCGTTTGAAACCATGTTCGAGCAGTTTTGCCGCCCGCTCGTTGCGCTGACGGCCCGTACGCCCCCCCAGCACAACCGCCACCAGCTGGCGGCCATCGCGTGTGGCGCTGGCAACCAGATTAAAGCCCGATGCACACACGAACCCGGTCTTCATGCCATCGGCGCCCTCAAATGTGCGCAGCAGCTTGTTGTAATTGCGCAGACGGCGCTTGCCTATCTTGACGTATGGCAATGCCAGGTAATGCTTGTACTGCGGGAAATCCTTGATGAGCGCCCGCGCCAGATACCCCATGTCCCGGGCAGTGGTGATCTGACGGTCGTCCGGCAGACCATTCGGATTAACGAAGCGCGAGCGGCGCATACCCAGCCGCTTGGCCGTTTTGTTCATGCGTTTGATGAAGGCCGGCTCGCTCCCCGCAACAGCCTCGGCCAGCATGACGGCAACGTCATTGGCGGACTTCACCAGCAAAGCCCGAAGAGCGAGATCGGCGCTCATGGATGCACCGACCGGCAAGCCTATCTTGGTTGGAGCCTGGGAGTTCGCGTTCTTCGATGTGACGATCCGGCTTTTGAGCGTGAGTTTACCATCGCGCAGAGCCTCGAAAGTCAGATAGGCGGTCATCAGCTTGGTGAGTGATGCTGGATGCCAAAGCGCATCCATGTCTTCCTGATAGAGGATCGTGCCTTTATGCGGATCGAACAGAAGCGCCGGTCCGGCATAAGCCTTGAGAGGGAGAAACAGCGACAAAGCGAGAAGAAGCGCGCCAAATCCTCGTATATACATGCTTGCAATTCCCTGATCATGACCGCAGTGAACGCTATTCGGCTTTCCCGCAACCGGCATAGTAGAAATAAATCAGTTGGTGCCCCAGGCCTGACTCGAACAGGCACGTCCTTGCGAACACTGGATTTTGAATCCAGCGCGTCTACCAATTCCGCCACTGGGGCGCACCGGTTGGCGATGATAGCGATGCGCGCCCCCCCGTCAACATGGTGCTTTGCGGCTTCCACAAATATAAAAATCACCCTCGTTGCAGACACGATATACGCAATGGACAAATCCGATGCCCGCCATTAAGCATGCGCCATGCTGAGGCGTCTCTATGACTGGATGATCGAACTTGCGGCCCACCCCAGGGCCGCCTGGGCGCTTGCCATCGTCTCTTTTGCCGAAAGCTCGTTCTTTCCGATTCCCCCCGACGTGATGCTCATTCCGATGGTGCTGGCGAAGCGCGCCCGAGCGTGGTTTTACGCCACCATCTGCACCCTCAGTTCCGTTCTTGGCGGCATTGCGGGCTACGCCATCGGTTTCCTGTTATTCGATTTGATCGGCAAGCCGCTTCTGGACATCTATGGATACAGCGAAGCGTTTACGAAATTTAAGGCACAATATAATGACTATGGCGCCTGGATCGTATTCTTCTTCGGCGTGACCCCCTTCCCTTATAAAGTCATTACCATTGCCAGCGGCGCCACATCGCTAAATTTCTGGGTGTTCATGCTCGCCAGCATCGCAGCTCGCGGATTGCGCTTTTTCGTCGTCTCGGGGCTTCTCTACTGGTTCGGACCGCCCATCCGGAAATTTATCGAGCGTCATTTCGGTCTGGTCACGATATTGTTTTTTGTGCTTCTGGCCGCGGGCTTTATAGCTATCAAATTTCTTCTATAAACCGGAGTACACTTGATGGACTTCCTCGCACGCATCACGTTGCCCATGGCGGCGGCGGTCACCGCGCTGGCCGCGCTGGCCACAATTCTATCCGCGCTGGCGTTCGAACATCTGGGCGGTTACACGCCTTGCGCGCTCTGCCTGATTGAGCGCTATGCCTACTATGCCGGTGTACCGCTGGCGGCGGCCGCGTTTTTCCTAGCACGCTCGAAGCATACCGGCCCTGCAATGCTCTTGCTTGGATTATGCGGGCTTGGTTTTTTCATCAATGCCGGGATTGGCGTTTATCATTCAGGCATTGAGTGGCAGTGGTGGGCGGGACCCGAAGCATGCAGCGCCGGCACTCTGGCGCCGCTTTCTGGCAGCCTGCTCGATGCGCTGGAGAATGCGCACGCGGTTTCGTGCAGCCAGGCGCCATGGACGTTTGCGGGGTTGTCATTCGCTGGATGGAGCGGCGTGATATCGATGGGTCTGGCGCTTCTGTCATTCCTTGGCGTACGCAACGCACGAGCCGGAAATTAGGTCTCCGCTGGTTTTTTAAACCTCAAACAGAATGAGCGTGTCAAATGCGTCAATGGCGGCGGCAATGCCGGCATCGCAATCGCGAACGCGCAGCGCGGGATTGTCAGTAGTGAATTTTCGCAAGTCCTCCATGGACGAACACCGCAACCCCAGCGCGCCAAAAAAGGCCTCACGGCCCTCGCCGTTCCGGGCCATATCTCCGAACCGCGCCATATAGTCGCCTCGCGTCTGGAATGTGAGCTGAAATCCGTTCTCAAATGAGATTTTCACGCCGCCGCCGCGAGAAGGCTCCACCGCGCCCTCAAGCAATTCGGCCACCCGCTCGGCTTCTTTCTGCGGATCAGGAGTGACGATAACCAGCTCGTAAAAGCCAGCGGCGGAGTTCGCGTGGTTCTGCCATTCGCTGCGCCAGATGAGCTCCGGCGTCAGATGTTCGCAAAAATACAGCCGCCCTGCGGGGAAGGTCTCACTTCGCGCGCTTACCGTGCGGAAACGCGCATCAAACATCGAACCATCCTCAAGCTTCACCGGGCGGGAGAAGGATTTGGGCGGATCGCCCGCCATCCCCAGCGCTTCCAGACGTGCATGGGTTTG
>CAYOEI010000296.1:0-3301 GCA_964402825.1 uncultured Hyphomicrobiaceae bacterium | reverse complement strand
GGCGAGAACGCGACCGAGGTGACCAATCCGGAATGCCCGAGCTGCGGTACGATTTCGACGTTCGGGTTGTTCTGTGCCAGCGCGTGGCACCCGAAGGCCGACACCACAAAAAGGCTGATCAGACCGCGTTCAAGAAAACGTCTTGCCGAAGACATACGCATGGAACGTCCCCTTAAGAAAAAACCTTCGCGAAACAGTAAGGGGCCTTGAAAACAGAATTGCGAGCGCGCGCCGCGCTGCCAAAGCCTCTGACTGAGAAAGCCAGGCGTTCGAAAGGTCGAAACTTTGCCGTCGCAGTGAAACGTACCCACAGCACATTTAATCCATCGGACCATGCGCAGTCGAAAGTGGGCGGGTCTGGAGAGTAACAAACTCAATTTTAATTATACGACGTCGCCGTCACTCTGGCGACCGGCAAAGTGCGATTACCACGCCGCGATACGGTTGGCACGCGCTATGATCGGCGCCGATCAAGAGAAGCACCCCTTGCGCGCGGCGCGGCCAGGCCAGCTTCACAGCAAGTGCCTATTCGCCAGCGCCTCGGACGATACGCAAGCCCACAAGGTTTGGCTCACGGTATTGTTGCTGCGGCAGCCGCTTGGTATTATACCGCTCTCGTCGGACTGGGGGTGATCTCGTGCGACACACGCTGGTTAGGGCTGTTGCGTTGTTGGCTTGGCTCGTTTTGGCTGAGGCAAGGGCTGGGGATGTTTGGCAGGATTGCACGGGCGGCGATCTGGCCAAATCGGTGACCGCCTGCACCGAGATCATCACCGGCGGACGCGAGACTGGCGGCAGTCTTAAGGAGCCCTATTTAGCGCGCGCTCGGGCACACGCCCAATTGGGTGCCTTCGACAACGCGATTGCTGACGTCGATGCCGCCATCGGGCTCAATCCCAAGGACGCCGAGAGCTACGTCGAGAAGGCTTCTATTTTCCGGCTCAAAGGGGATCCGGAGACCGCGCTTGCCGAAATAGTCAAAGCCATCGAGATCGATCCGCAGCTTGCCCGGGCCTTTGAGGAGAGGGCACGCATCTATCAACTGATGGGGGAGCGTGACCGGGTCGCTGACGATGAGAAAACGGCGAAGCGCCTGAGGATGGAGGCCATAAGCCTCGAACAATATGACCTCGAAGCTGCGAAGATCTGGGCCAAGCGCGAAGCCGAGAGGGCCATGCGCCTCGCAGAGAAAACAGAAGCCGAGCGCAAAGCGGCGAAGGAAGCGGAAGCCAAGCACAAGGCTGCGATAGAAGCGGAAGCTAAACGGCTTACCGACGAGGACCGGGACCACAAACCAATCCCGCTCACCGAGAATCGTAGCACGCCCAATCTTCGCAGGGCTCCTCCCACCGTCGCGCCGGGTGACAGCGAGATCGCGCGCCAGCTTGGCAAAGGGGTCAACGACGCCGCGGAGTTCGCCAAAGCCAAGCCCAAAGCTGCGAAAGAGGCTGAGGCCAAGCGCCCGAGGATGAAGACCAGGCGCCGCAAGGCCAAGCCCAAAGCTGCGAAAGAGGCTGGGGCCAAGCGCCCGAGGTTCTCCATGCGCCGCATGGAACGGGAAGGGGAACGGGAAGAAGCGATTCGGAAGCTCAAATTGAAGCTGGCCCCTAAGCCCACGGCCGCAAAGAAGCCCTATGACATCGTCCCAGTCTTCTTTGGTACCGATCGCAAGAAGGCGAGAGGAACGCAACGCGTCGCGTTTGCCGGGACACGCGCGCGCAAACTGATTTTGGGCCAGGCCACGGTCACAGTGCCGAAGCATCACACGACCACGGCAATCGAACGGCCTTGGTCGTTCTCGGTTCTGGGCTTCAAAGTGATCGAGGGCAGCGAGGATGTTCGCTTCCACTTCACAATCCGCGATATCCGACTCTTGAGCCGTGAGGACTTTATCAAGGCTGCGAGGCAACAGCTTGGCGCAGCGAAGACCTTCAAGGGCCACGCATTCGTGTTCGTACATGGCTACAACGTGACGTTCGACAACGCCCTCTACCGGACGGCGCAGATAGCTTACGACCTTGGTTTCGACGGAGTGCCATTCCTCTACAGTTGGCCGTCGGGCGGCGGGCTGACGGGCTATCTGTATGATCGGGATAGTGCCGCGCAATCGGTGGGGTATCTGCGCCAGTTCGTCGAGCTGGTCGCCACTGAATCAAAGGCCACGCGCGTGCATCTCATTGCGCACAGCATGGGGAACGTGCCGCTGCTGTATGCGCTTGAGCAGATCAGGCTCACCGGCGGCCTAAAGGGCGGGGCCGCCCTTTCGCAGATCATTCTCGCGGCTCCTGACATTGACCGCGACGTGTTCGAAATGCTCGCCGCTGAAATCGGTGGCGTCAGCCAGGGGGTAACACTCTATGCCTCGTCAGCCGACAAGGCATTGTTGGCCTCAGGAACGATTGCGGGTGGCATGCTGCGGGCCGGCGACGTGCCCCCGCCCCCCCGCGGAGCCACTCGTCGTCAAAGGCGTTGAAACGATCGATGTGACCGCCACGAGTACGGATTTCTTTGGGCTCAACCACAGTGGGTTTGCAGAGAAGACCGCGTTGTTGTCGGACGTTCGCATTCTCTTGAAGGAGGGAACGCATCCCCCAGACAAGCGCGGAAAGACGATGGAGCGCGTTACCCAAGGCACTGCGGTCTTCTGGCGTTACCGCGCCGCGCCGCCCGACGTCGAGCCCGCAGTGCCAAAGTAGAGCGACCCCGTGTTCCCCGTCAGCACATGTTGGACAGATTGGACTGACGGACTACAGGGGCAAGGCAGACATGGCGACGCTGTAGCTTTGACCGGCCCACCAGCGGTTTTCCTTCAAGAACTTCAGGTAGACTTTGTTGACCGCGCTCAGCTTGTCGATGATGCGCCTCCGCGCCATACCCTCGGCAATCAATTGTTCGCTTTCTTTCACGGGCTCGCCCTTCAACGGCGGCACTGGCGACTGCAAGCGGGTCATCAACAAAACAATCCTCTGTCAGTTTGCGTTCCGCTCGCCTTCAAGCTTCATTCGGATTCCGAGTCCTCCTCAACGCGATCACGCAGGATCTGGGACAGGCGAATTGGCTTGATCCGATCGCGGACCTCCACCCACTCGATTGAGCCGTCTAATTCGCCGCCAACCTGTTCTCCGTAGACCGTAATGCCGCCGACCGCGCTCCTTAAGTCGCCACCTGGTGGTCCTACCCGGACACTCAAATATCCCCATCGATAGCGTACATAAACGGGCCGATCGTCCTCAGTCCGTCCTTCCCATTGGGCAGGACAAGCTGAAGTCATAGCCATTGGATCTTTGATCTTCATACAGCT
>CAYOEI010000295.1:0-3079 GCA_964402825.1 uncultured Hyphomicrobiaceae bacterium | reverse complement strand
CCAAAAACCAAACTTTCCTCAGCCATCATCCTGGCGGAGCAAATGCGCCAAGCGGTAATGGTAAAAAAGCTGGTGAAGAAATCCACCAATGAGAGCATTGGTCATGTGACCATCTCAATCGGTGTCGCTGCCTATCGTATTGATGAGAGTATCCAGGAACTAATTGAGCGAGCGGACTGCTGCCTCTACGCTGCCAAGGAAGCCGGCCGCAACACCATCATATCCGAAATAGACTTGAATAAACCCAGCATCCCGGAGGCGGAAACCGCAATCAACGCTGCCTAGATCGCTTCATGTTTTGATGGAATCAAAACCGCGATCTAGCTTTTTGTTTATGCGTATCATTTGTCCGATAACCGGTTTCCACTTATCGGTGATACGCACTAGGTCAGTTAACCTGAGATGGGCTTATCGAATGCTTCGAGCTGGGCTTCGCTGGCCGGCGTTATGGACACAGATTCACCACACCCGCAAGCGTCAGTCTGATTGGGGTTATCGAACACAAACCCCGAGGATAACTTATCCATCCGGTAGTCCATCGTAGCTCCGAGCAGGAATAAAATTGCCTTGGGATCGATGAAAAGCGTTGCACCCTTTTCCTCGACCATGTCATCAGCCGGATCAGCGCTTTCGATAAACTCCATGGTGTATTCCATACCGACGCATCCGGCATTCTTGATGCCCACGCGCACGCCCGCAACCGGCTTTACAGAACCGGAGACATAATTTTTGATACGATCCGCCGCCGCATCGGTGAGCGACAATATTTTCGGTTTATTTGACATATTACCCATGAGACTCAAATGGTATCGCCTTAATCCAACGTCAAGTCACTGACCTCTTAGAACATGTTGAGCGCGACCTGTGCCTCTTCCGACATCCGGCTCGGATCCCACGGAGGATCAAACACCAGCTCCACCGTGACATCTGAAACACCGGCGACTGTCATAGCGGCGTTCTGCACCCAAATGGGCATTTCACCGGCTACCGGACACCCTGGTGCAGTGAGCGTCATGTCAATGGCCACGTTGTGGTCGTCATCCACATCGATTTTGTAGATCAGCCCCAACTCATAGATATCGACCGGGATTTCCGGATCATAGACGGTCTTTATCGCCGCGATCAGATCATTGGTAAGCCGCTCGAGCTCTTCCTCGCTCAAGGCGCTTTCCTGGACCGGCGCGGTATCCTTCGCCGCGATCACGGTCTCCGCGCAAGCATCCGGCATCGAGGCTTTGTCTTCGATGAAATCTGAAACTTTCGATTCTTCGCTCATATATCACCTAACCAAAAAAATCCTGTGCTTTCAAGAGAGCCTCTACCAAGGCGTCCACCTCTTCAACGGTATTATACATCGCAAATGATGCACGGCATGTTGACGTTACGCCAAAGCGCTCCAGCAGCGGTTCCGCGCAGTGGGTGCCAGCGCGCACCGCTATGCCGAACCGGTCAATGATAGTCGAAATGTCATGAGCATGCACCCCTTCCATCTCGAATGAAATGATACTGCCCTTGCCCGGCGCCGTACCGAACATGCGTAGTGAATTTATCTCACCCAGGCGCTGCCTGGCATAGGCGTGGATGGCGTCTTCATGCGCCTTGATGCGCTCCAGCCCGACATCCATCATATAGTCGAGCGCCGCGCCCAGCCCGATAGCCTGAACGATGGCAGGGGTGCCTGCCTCAAACCGATGCGGCGGCTTGGCATAGGTCACATTATCGGTTGTAACCGCGCCGATCATCTCGCCTCCGCCCTGATAGGGCGGCATGACTTCCAGATGCTGCTTTTTCGCATACAGCACACCGATGCCGGTGGGGCCATACACCTTGTGGCCGGTGAAGACATAAAAATCGCAATCAAGATCCTGCACGTCCACGGGCAGATGAACCGCGCCCTGAGCGCCATCGACAAGAACGGGAATTCCCCGCTCATGGGCGAGCTTGACGACCTCTTTCACCGGAATGACCGTACCCAGCACATTGGACATATGCGGTACGGCTACCATCCTGGTTTTTGGTGTGAGCAATTTTTCAAATTCTTCGATCAGGAATTCACCCTCGTCGGTAATCGGCGCCCATTTGAGAACAGCGCCTGTGCGTTCGCGGTGAAAATGCCATGGCACGATGTTGGAATGGTGTTCCATGATGGTGAGGACGATCTCATCACCCTCGCCGATCACCATGCCGCCATAACACTGGGCCACCAGATTTATGGCCTCGCTGGCATTGCGGGTGAAAATGATCTCGTCGTTGGAGCCTGCGTTGATGAACTGCCGCACGGTGGAGCGTGCTTTCTCGAAATTCTCCGTCGCCGTGTTGGAGAGGTAATGCAACCCGCGATGCACAATGACACGACCATGGTGATCGACCACGCGGCGCCAGGGTGTGAAAGCCGCGAGTTCAACAAGTTGGTCCTCGATGATACGGCGCGCGGCATTGTTCAGTGCAAGGTCAATGTGCACAAGGACGCGCAGAAGACCGATGGCCATCAGATGGCGCGGGCGCTGATGCTGTCCGAGCATACCGAGTTCGATTCCAAGCCGGAGCTGGAAATCTTCGCCGACGATGTGGTGTGCGGTCATGGCTCCACATCGGGCCAGGTCGATGACGAGTTGATGTTCTATCTGCGCTCGCGCGGCATATCTGAGTCACAGGCGCGGGCGCTTCTAATTGCCGCTTTTGTAGACGAGGCGATTGATAAGGTTGAAAACGAGACCATTCGCGAGGCGTTTCTGAACATGGCCGAAGCCTGGCTCGCGAGTGAGGGAGCGTGACCATGATGGACACCATGATCCAAGATGCCAAGAGTTCGGCAAAGGTCGCTCCCTATGACGTGGAGCGTATCCGCGCCGACTTTCCAATTTTGTCACGCGAAGTGCACGGCAAGCCGCTTGTCTATCTCGACAATGGCGCCTCGGCGCAAAAGCCGCAGGTGGTTCTGGATGCCATCCAGAACGCCTATTCCCATGAATATGCCAATGTGCATCGCGGGTTGCATTATCTCTCCAACACGGCGACGGAGAATTTCGAGAAAGCACGCTCCACCGTGCGGCAGTTCATCAACGCAGGCTCCGACGAC